>NZ_FNAQ01000001.1:313357-501858 GCF_900101955.1 Desulfuromonas thiophila
AGGTTGAGCAGCACGGTGGTCATGCCGAAGCCGAGCAGGCCCAGCGGCGCGGGGTTGGCGGTGGTGTCCTTGAGGGTCAGGTTCTGCAGTTCGTTGTTCATGGGTTCTCTCTCCTTTGTCCAGTCATGCCATGAAATATCGCCGGTTGCCGTTGGCTGCAGTTCGGCCAGTCGGGGAAACCGTGCGGCCAGTTCCCGGTATTTCATGCACTCGCCAAAGTCATCAGCGCAAAAATGAATGATCATGTTGACGTCGTGGTTGCTGATGTAGCCGCAACCGACATCGCAATGGTCTTCATTTTTGCCGAAGAAGGGACAGATGATTTTGTCGCGCATGGTCGGGGTATCCTTGGTGCGGGTTTGCTGTTGTCTTTAGCAATGGCCGTGCCAGGAATGCCGACGGAGATTTTTGGCTAAAAATTTCAATTAGTTGTGATCTGTTTGGTTGTGACTGAGGTTGTACCCGTTCTCGCAGCACTGCGAAAGCGGCTGGTTGGACGGGTCTTTGGCCAGAGGGGAGCCCGGAAGCGGTCAGTGGCTGTCTAACCTGTTGTATCGGTTGGTTTTTGCTAGGGGAGGGGGAGGCCCCGACCGCTTCTGGTCGGGGCGCAGCGGCGTTTTTGCACTGATGCGAAGACTGATGTTTTCGCAAAAAAAACATCGTGGTAGCGGGCGGCGCTGCCATCAGCCGGCCGGAGGAGTGAAATCGTCCTTGCGGATGGCGTATTTTTTCAGCTTGCGGTAGATGGTGGCCATGTTCATGCCGGCTAGGCGGGCGGCCTCCTCGACATGGCCACCGGTTTTTTTCAGGAGTTGCACCAGATAGGCCGATTCAAAGTCGGCCAGTGCCTGGGCATAATCCTCTTGCTGTGCCGCTGTGTCGACCGGGTTGTTCGGCAGCGCGCCACTGGGCGCGGCGCTGGCGGGCAGGAACTGGTCGAGGATGGTTGAACTGATGAAGTTGCCACTTTCCAGGGCCATGCAGCCTTCGACAACATTTTCCAACTGGCGGATGTTGCCAGGCCAGTTCCAGGCGCACAGGCGTTGAAGGGCTTCGGGGGTAAAGCCCTGTACGGCGGTGCCGAAGCGTTGATTGGTGCGGCGGATGAAGTGGGCCGCCAGCAACGGGATGTCCTGGCGGCGCTGGCGCAGAGGCGGCAGGTGAATGTTGACGACGTTGAGACGGTAGTACAGATCGTCGCGGTAGCTGCCATCCTCCATCTGCTGCTGCAAATCGGCGTTGGTGGCGGAAATGACGCGGACATCGACGCGGATCGGGCGGGTATCGCCGAGGCGCAGAAACTCGTGCTCCTGCAGAAAGCGCAACAGGGTCTTTTGCACGGTTAGCGGCAAATTGCCAACCTCGTCGAGAAACAGGGTGCCGCCGTCGGCAGCTTCCAGTAAGCCTTTGCGATCGGCCGTGGCACCCGTGAAGGCGCCTTTTTTGTAGCCGAACAGCTCGCTTTCCAGCACCGACTCGGGCAGGGCGCCGCAGTTGATGGCCATGAAGCGCTTGTCGCGACGCGGCGAGTTGTGGTGGATGGCCTGGGCGATCAGTTCCTTGCCGGTGCCCGACTCGCCGGTAATCAGCACCGAGGTGTCGCGTGCCGCTACCCGCCGCACCCGCTCAAGAACCTCCTTGAGGCCACCGTTGGCGCCGATGATGTCATCGCCCTGAAAGGAATCGGCCAACTGGCGCTTGAGTTCGCGGTTTTCTGTCGCCAGCGCCGTGGCCTGCAGGGCGTTCTTGACACGGTAGAGCAGCTCTTCCGGTTCGAAGGGTTTGGTCAGCATGTCGTAGGCGCCCTTGCGCAGCGCCTGGATCGAGGTTTCCACCGTGGCATAGGCGGTGATCATGATGACCGGAACGGTGGCATCCTTGGCGCGGATGCGTTGCAGCACCTCCAGCCCGTCGAGGCCGGGCATTTTGATGTCGCTGATGACCAGATCAAACGCGCCGGCGCTGAAGGCGTCGACCGCCTCGAAGGAGCGGGTGTAGGCCGTCACCTGATAGCCGTTGTCGCGCAGCACCGCCTCCATCATGCGGCACAGACCCTCTTCATTGTCGATCAACAGAATGTGGCGGGCAGCCTCCATGGCTTATTCCTCCGGCTGCAGGGGCAGCCACACGCGGACACTGGTGCCCCGGCCGGGCGCGCTCTTGAGCGTGATGCGGCCCTGGTGCTGTTCAATGATCTGGCGTGAGATGGCCAGTCCCAGGCCGGTGCCCTTGTCCTTGGTGGTATAGAAGGGTTCAAAGATTTTTTCCTGGGTCTGTTCGTCCATGCCGCAGCCGCTGTCGCGGAATTCGATCAGCACGCCGCCGTCCGCCAGCGCCGTGCGCACCAGCAGTTCGCCGCTGCCCACAATGGCGCCGCCGGCGTTGAGGATCAGGTTGATGGCCACCTGGCGGATCTGATCCCCATCGCAGGGCACCGGTGGCAGATCGGCGGCAAACTGCTTGCGGATGCGCACATGGTGCATGTCGGTGTGGTTGGCGGCGAAGTTGACGATCTGGTCGAGCAGATTGTTCAGATCCGTTGGCGCCAGCACCGATTTTGGCGTGCGGGCGTAGCTCAGTAGATCCTGGACGATCTTCTTGCAGCGTTTGCTCTCGCGCTTGATCTCATGGATATAGGTGTAGTTGGGGTCATCCGGCGCTACCTTGCTTTCCAGATAGCCGGCGTAGCCGAGGATGACGCCGAGGGGATTGTTGATCTCGTGAGCGACGCCGGAGGACAGCACGCCAAGGGACGCCATCTTGCCGTGCTGGGCCAGGCTGGCCTCCATTTCCTTGTTTTTCTGGATAATCTCGGTCATGCGGTTGAAGGTGGCGGCCAGCTCGCCCAGTTCGTCCTGGCTGCCGATGTGCATCTGCTCACCCAGATGGCCGGCCTTGACCCGGCGGATGACCTGAATCATGTGGTGGATCGGATTGGTCAGAATCTTTGATGCCAGGCTGACCAGCAGCAGCGAACCCAGGCAGGCCGCCAGCATCACCAGCAGGGTGATCTTGGCGGTGTTGGCGCTGATGCGGTTGGCGGTCTGGTAGAACTCGTCCTCGTAGCAGCCGACGGCGACGATCCAGTCCCAGGGGGCGAAGTAGTCGTAGCGCACGATCTTAAAGCGCGGCCGCTTTTCGCCTTCGGCCTGCCAGGGATAGCGAATCCAGCCCTGTTTGGTGTCGCACATCTGGCGAATGAACGGGTTGCCGTCGCTGTCACGCGCGTCGATGAAGTTCTGCCCCTCCTGCTGCGGATGCAGCCGGAAGGTGCCGCTGCTGTCCATGCAGTAGATGTAGCCGGTCTGGCCGACCCGTTTTTCCTTGATCTTGGCTTTGAGCTCTTCCAGGGCCAGCTGTTCAAAGCGCAGATCGGCCAGGCTCTCATCGATATAGCCGGCGGCGACGATGATCCAGTCCCAGGCCGGTTCGTAGACATACAGCGCCAGCTTGTCGCGCAACTCGGTTTCGCCCAGAGCCTCGTTGCGCCAGGGATAGCGCAGCTGGTGCAGGCTGCCGGGGGCGCTGGTGCGGGCGGTGTCACACATCTGCCGGATGAAGTAGTGGCCCTCGCCGTCCTGCTCGTTGCTGATGTTCTGCTGTTCGCGGCTGACGTGGACCTGCAGCACGCCATCGCTGGTGAGGCTGTAGAGATAGCCGCTTTCGCCGATGCTGATCTGCTTGAGCAGGGTGCGCACCCGCTGCTGAGCAGCGGCCAGGGTTGTTTCGCCACGGCTGACGCGCTGCTGTTCGTCGGCGATCAGGTCGCGGGCGAACTGCAGCAGGGTTTTAAGCTCGGTGATGAAGTCGTCGCGGCGCTGTTGCTGGTAGACCTGAAACTGCTGATGGTGAGCCTCCAGCAGGTGGCGGGTGAAGCTGGCCATGTGTTCCAGGTCATCGCGACTGACCTGGTTGATGGCCTGGCGCGCCAGTTCGACGGAGCGGTAGCTGACCACGCTGCCGACCAGCAGCAGAGGAAGCAGGACCAGCGGCAGTACCACTACCAGCAGCTTCCAGCGCAGTTTCAGGCGACTGAAAAAGATCATCGGCTGCTCCTAGCTGGTGCCGTCGCCGGTATCCGGCAGGGCAAAGGCACGGCGGTAGAGACGGATTTCAACCAGGGCGATCTTGCAGGCGCTGGCGATGGGCACGCCGACGATCATGCCGATAACGCCGGAGAGTTTGCCGCCCATGACGATGGCCAGAATCACCAGCAGCGGATGCAGGTTGGCAAAGCGCGAAATCAGGATGGGCACCAGAATGAAATTGTCGACGATGACCTGGGCGATGATGAAATAGATGAAAACAATCCACCAGAACTGGCCGCCCAGGCCCAGGTCGACCAGGGCGATGAGGATGCCCGGCACCATGCCGACCAGCGGGCCGATATAGGGCACCAGGTTGGTGACCCCGGCAAACAGGCCCAGCAGGGGAGCGTAGCGGATGTCGGTGAAACTCAGGCCAAAGGTGACAACGAGTCCGACGATGGCGGCTTCGAGAATGCGGCCACGGACGAACTGGGCGGTCTGGCGGCTGATGCGGTACGACAGATCGTGGATGATTTCAAAATAGCGATTGGGCGCCAGGCCCACCAGGGTGCGGCGGATGCTGTCGCCATCGCGCAAAAAGAAAAACGAGAACAGCGGCACCAGCAGCAGCAGGCTGCCCAGGCGCAGGGCCGATTTGGGCGTGGCCACCAGCAAAAAGGCAAAGAAGCGTTCGGTCAGGCCGCGCACCCAGCCGGTCAGATCGTACTGGGCGAGAAAGGGCAGGCTCTTCTGCCAGGACTGCTGGGCCTCCTGCAGGTAGGTGATCAGGCCGGAACTGTAACGCGGAAAATCACGCAGCAGCGATTCCCACATCTGCTGGCTGTAACTGATCAGCCAACTGCCGGTCTGCCACAGCACCAGGCTGATGGCAAAGAACAGCAGCAAAATGGCGCGGCCGCGCGGCACACGGTATTTTTCCAGCAGGCTGACCAGCGGATCGAGCACAAAGGCGCTGGTCAGCGCCAGCAGCAGCGGCAGGAACAGGCCACTGGAGGCCGATTGCAGCAGGCCGGTGATGGTTGAAGCGGAGGAAAACAGCGCCAGGCCGCTGGCAATGGCGGCGGTCAGTACCAGATAGAGCAGCAGGACATGGGCCTTGCTCAGATTCATGCCGGGGCCTCGCTGGTGGCCGGAGCGGTCAGGCTGTTGAGACGGCGCAGCTCCAGGGTGGCGGCCTGCAGCCGTTCGCTGATCACCATGGTCAGGCCGAGCAGGATGCGGTTGGCGATGTCGGGATGGGTGTCGGCGGTGGCCAGCAGGTCACTGCGGAACAGGCCGATGAGCTCGGCATTCTCCAGGGTGGCAGCCGAGACCATCCGCGCCGCTGGCGCTGCCAGAGTGGTTTCGCCGAAAAAGTCGCCCGGCCCCAGCACCGTCAGCTCCTCCTTGCGGTTGCGGGCGTCGCGGGTGAACAGACTGACTCGGCCGCTGCGGATGATGTACATGCCTGAACCGGGATCACCCTGCTCATAAACGGTTTCCTCGCTCTGGTAACGGCGCAGGTGAATCAGGCGTTCAAGATAGGGCAGGTCGCGTTTTTTAAGCGCCGAAAATACCGGTACGCGCGCCAGAAACAGCGCCAGACTCTCTTCTTCGGGCTTGGTGCGGAACAGGGCACTCCACTGAGGTCGCATGAACGTCTCCACCTGCGGGCTGCGGAAGGCTTAAAAGCCGGCCTGGGTCAGGACGGGTGATTATAGCAAGCTGCTGAGGCAAGACCAGTAAAAACCATTTCGTTGACAGGCATCAGCCCCCTTGCTAGGGTCGCGCCAGCCTTTGCTCCGGCGGGCTGCCCGCGGCTTTTCTCCCCCTTTGCGTGATTTCATATCCTTGGCATGACAGGACTCAACGCCCTTGATCTCAGCCGGATCAGCACCGGCCCCGGCGTCTATCTGATGTGCGACAGCCAGCAGCAGGTGCTCTATGTCGGCAAGGCACGTAACCTGCGGGCACGGCTGCGCCAGTACCTGCGCGGCGACGACAGCCGGCCGCAGATCCGTTATCTGCTGCGGCGGGTGGCGCAGGTGGAAACCCTGGTGACGGACACGGAAAAGGAAGCGCTGATTCTTGAGAACACCCTGATCAAGAAGCATCGGCCGCGCTACAATATCAATCTGCGCGATGACAAGACCTATGTATCGCTGCGCATCGATACCCGCGAGCCCTTTCCGGCCATTGAGATTGTCCGGCGGGTGCGGCGCGACGGCGCCCAGTATTTCGGCCCCTATGCCAGCGCCGGCGCCCTGCGCCAGACCCTGCGTGAACTCTACCGCCTGTTTCCATTGCGCCGCCATCCGTGGAGCCAGTGCCGCAAGCGCGAGCGGCCCTGCCTGTTCTATCAGATCGGCCAGTGCAGCGGCCCCTGCCACGGCCATATCGACAGTGCCAGCTACCAGCGCATGGTGCAGGCCATCATCGCTTTTCTCTCCGGTCGGGGTGAACCCGTGCTGCAGCTGCTGCGTCAGCGCATGGCGACAGCGGCGCAGCAATTACACTATGAGGCGGCGGCCGCGCTGCGTGACCAGCTGCGGGCCATGGAACAGACCCTGGAGCAGCAGAAAATGGTCAGTGGCGATGGCGCTGATCTCGATGTCATTGGCCTGCAGCCGAGTGAGGGCGAGCTGAGCCTGTGTCTGCTGTTTGTGCGCGGTGGCCGGCTCATTGGCCGGCGCGGGTTCAGCCTGCCCTGGCTACAGGATCAGGATGAACTGCTGGCCGCGTTTGTGCAGCAGTATTACGGTGGCGACACCCTCATTCCGCCGACGCTGCTGCTGCCGCTGTGGCCGGCGGGGCACGAGGCCCTGCAGTTGTGGCTGCAGGAGCGGCGCGGCCAGCGGGTGGAGTTGCGGGTGCCGCAGCGTGGCCAGCGGCTGGAACTGGTCGAGCTGGCTGCCGGCAATGCCGCCGAGCTGGCGCGCCAGCGGGCCGACCAGGGCCAGGCGCGCCAGTCGGTGCTGGAACAGATTCAACAGGCGTTGGGGCTCAAGCGTCTGCCACGGCGGATCGAATGCTACGATATCTCCAACACCCAGGGACAGCACAGCGTTGCCAGCAAGGTGGCGGTGTATGACGGCGAGCCCGACCGGGCCGCCTATCGTCATTACCGCATCAAAACGGTCAGCGGCAGCGATGATTTTGCCAGTCTGGCCGAGGTGCTGCAGCGCCGGCTGCAGCGTGGCCTGCGCGAGGATGATCTGCCCGATTTGCTGCTGATCGATGGCGGCAAGGGTCAGTTGGCGGCGGTGGCGGCCATTCTTGAAGATCTGCAGCTGACCGGGCAGGTGGAACTGGTGTCCATTGCCAAAAGCCGGGTCAGGCACAATGCGCGGGGCCGGGTGCTGGAACGCAGCGAGGAGCGTTTCTTCCGGCCCGGCCGCAAGAATCCGTTGGTGCTGCGGCAGGGCAGTGCGGCATTGTTTTTGTTGGAGCGGTTGCGCGATGAGGCCCACCGCTTCGCCATCAGCCATCACCGCCGCCTGCGTCAGCAGGCCGCCCTGACCACGATCCTCGACCAGATTGACGGTGTCGGGCCGGCACGGCGCAAGCTGCTGCTGCGCCAGTTCGGCAGTGTCGCCGCCATCCGGCGGGCTTCGCTGGCGCAGCTGCAGGCGGCGGAGGGGCTGCCGCCGGCGGTGGCCGCGGCGGTCTGGCATTTCTTCCACCAGGAAAAGGAATCCCCCGATCATGCTGCGCAGCTGGACGATTCTGCTGGGGCTGCAGGCCCTCGGTGAGCTTGGGGTTCGCCTGTGCCATCTGCCGTTGCCGGGCAGTGTACTCGGCATGGTGCTGCTGCTGGCGGCCCTGCGGTGCGGTCTGGTGCGCGAGGAGGCCGTGCGGCCGGCCGCCGAGCTGCTGCTGACCCATCTGTCGCTGCTGTTCGTGCCGGCCGGTGTCGGCGTGCTGCTTTATTTCGATTTGATCCGCTTGCATTTCTGGCCGCTGGTGCTGGCTACCCTGGGCAGCACGCTGGTGGTGTTGGCCCTGACCGGCTGGACCTATCGCCTGCTGGCGCGGCCGGGGGAGGGCTCATGACGCCCTGGAGCGAAACGCCGCTGTTCGGCCTGGTGGCGACGCTGGTGCTGTATGAGCTGGCCTGCCGGGTGCAGCGGCGCTGGCCGCTGGCGCTGCTCAATCCGGTTGTCCTTACCATCGCCGCGCTGATTGCCCTGCTGCAGCTGGCGCAGATTCCCTACGACCATTATCGTCACGGCGGTGATCTGCTGCTGTTTCTGCTCGGACCGGCGGTGGTGGCGCTGGGTCTGCCGCTCTACCAGCGCCGCGCTGAAATTGTGCGGCAGCTGCGGGCCATTGTGCTGGCAGTGCTGGCTGGCGCCCTGGGTTCTGTCCTCAGTGCCTGTGGCCTGGTGTTGCTCTGTGGCGGTGACCGGCTGCTGGCGCTGACCCTGGCGCCCAAGTCGGTGACCACGCCCATCGCTATTGGTATCGCCGACACCATTGGCGCCATCACGCCGCTGACGGCAGCGGTGGTGGTGCTGACCGGCTGCCTCGGTGCGCTCATCGGCCCGGGCTTCTGCCGCCTGATTGGTCTGCGCGATCCTCTGGCCATGGGGCTGGCGCTGGGTACCGCGGCCCACGGCCTGGGTACCGGCCGGATGCTGGAGATTCATCGCGGTGGCGGCGCCCTGGCCGGTCTGGCCATCGGACTCAACGGTCTGCTGACCGCCCTGCTGATTCCGCTGCTGCTGTGGCTGCTGGAGTGGTTGGGGGTTCTGGTGGGCTGAATGTCAACCCGCGGGCGGGCACTGCCCCGCTCTGGCTGAGGAGAATGAAGAGATGAAGCAGGTTGGAGAAGCGCGTGACGGCGCCGAGTCGCTGTGTCCGCCGATTGATCTGGTGGGCGAGCCCGACTGGCAGCCGTTCGATGCGCCGGCATTGGTGGGCGCATCGCTGCGTTTTGTTTCGGGCGAGCCCGACGGTAACCGTTACCGGGTGCGTTACTACCGTGATGCCCATCAGCAATTGCAGGCGCGGGTCTGGTTCGGGCCGGAAACCGAGGGGCCGCCGGGGCATGCCCATGGCGGCAGCATGGCGGCGGTGATGGACGAGGTGCTGGGGCTGGCGGCCTGGGCGGCTGGTCATGCCATCGTGGTCGGCAATCTCAACGTCAGCTTCCGTACCCTGCTGCCGCTGGAAACGGTGGTGACGGTGGAGAGCGCGGTGGTATCGGCCCAGGGGCGCAAGGTGCTGGTGGAGGGCCGTATTCGCCAGGGTGATACGGTGTATGTCGAGGCCCAGTGCCTGTGTATCACGCTGCCGGACCAGTCGCCGGCGTCCAGGCAGGACGCACGCTGACAACACACGGGGCCGGCCCTCGTGAAAGAGCCGGCCCCGTGTTGCAAGGTTGTTGTGTTTTGATCGCTTACTCGACGGTGACGCTGGCGTTCTGGATGATCAGATCGTACTTGTAGCCGTAGCCGAAATCCTGATTCTGCTCCAGCAGCCCGCGCACCAGAACGGTGTCGCCGGGCTTGGCCTCGGTGGCGCTGGTGACGGTCAGATCGTTGCTGCCCTCTTCGCCGCTGCCGTCCTGCAGGTGCAGCCAGTTGGTTTTCATGATGTTGGGGCTGAACTTGACCACCTTGGCGCGCAGCACCACCTCCGTGCCGGCCAGCTGATCCTGCTGGGCGTAGATGTCGCCAACGCGCAGGCCACCTTCCGGCGGGGTCAGACCGGTGAAATCCATCTCAACCCGAACGGGTTGCGGTTTGCCGTGGTTTTCGGCCATGGCTGCCATGCCGGCATGGGCCTCGTCGAGGGGCATGTCGGCGCCAGCCACCGCCACGCCGGAGGCGAAATAGACCAGCTCGAAATCGCGATTGAGGGTTTTGCTGTGATAGTTGGGCATCGCCATGACTTCACCGACAATCACCGGATCGCCCACCTTGACGGCGAACTCGGGCGCCGCCACCCAGACCTTGTCGGTGGCGGTTTCCACCAGCACATAGGTATAGCCGGCGGTATTCATGGTTTCGAGTACCTTGCCGGAGATCTGCGGCGCCGGAGTGGCCGCCTGCTGGGCGGCGTTGAGTTCCTGAGGCGCGGCTGGTGTGGTGGCAGTGGTTGACTGGTCTTTCTTACAGGCCGCCAGACCCAGGGCGGCACAGAGCATCAGGGGATAGAGCAGTGTCTTCACGGTTGGTCATCCTCTCGTTGAAATGGGGACGGGCAAGGAGAGACGGCCTCTGCTGCGGTCGCCACGAACGCTTCGGCGGGTCAGCGGCCGTCTGCTCCGATCATTCAATAGTTGAGCAATCCTGTCAACCGGCTTCCGGCCAGCGGAAACCTCAGCAGCGCAGACTGGCCTGCAGCCGGGCGGGCTGCAACAGCAGGTCAAAAGCGTCGAGACAGCTGGTGCACAGCAGATCGGCTGCCTGCAGGGCCATGACCGCCAGCCCCTCCTGCTGCAGCAGGGCGATGCCGAGGGCGGCATCGCGCAACAGCAGGCTGTCGTTGCGGCCGTTGCCGAGGGCGGCGCAGCGGTCGGCACCGAGCTGGTGCAGGTAACGCTGCTTGGCGGCTTGCTGGTCCGTTGGTGGAATGACGGCCAGCTGGCAGGGCAGGCCGGCGATTTGTGCTGCGACGGTGCCATGGGTATCGGCCGTCAGCACATGCAGCTGCAGCTGGCCGGAAAGGGCGGCAAAGCGCTCGGCCACCCCCGCCAGCAGCTGGCCATCACAGGCCAGGGTGCCGTTGTAGTCGCAGATCAGGTGTTCCAGCTGCAGCGGCGCGGCGCCGGGAATCTCAATCCTCAGCATGGGGGTTGCGGTTGGCGCCGAGCAGCGGCTGAACCGCATCGACACGGAAGTACACCAGGGAGCGGGGCTCGTCGGTGCGCAGCTGCCGGCCACGCTGGGCCAGCAGGGCGGCGATGCGGGCCGGATCCTGTTCCTGCCGCAACAGGCTCAACTGCAGCCGCAGACCGCGATAGCCGGGCGATTTTTCCAGAAACAGGTAGGCCGCCTGCGGATGCTGTTGCAGATTGTCGTAGCTCTGGCGATGCAGCATGATGAAGGCCAGTTCGTCACCAAAGCAGCGTGGCCGGGCATAGAGCGCGCTGTTGACAGAGCCATCGGCTCCGACGGTGGACAGCACACCGACGCCTTCGGTGGCGTCGAAGTAAGCTTTGAGGTCGGATGAAACCATTTGAAACTCCCTGGGTGGTTTGTTAGCGTGCGCAGCGGACGGTTCATGGAATCGCCGTGGAGTGGCACTAACAGGCTGATGAAAACAGCCTGTAGAGTCCATGGCTGGGCGACCAGAATCCATCATTGCTCCGTAATCGATTGATTTTGTGAGCAAGACGTGAAAGCGCAGTTTCCGCTTGCGTCGTTTAAAAAGCCCCGGAGGGGGCTCTCTCAACATTCTTTCTATTCTAATCGGCTCCATCGACTCAGTTCAGGCATCCTACAGGAGAAGCGCGTGAAGGTGTATGCCCTTTTTATGGTTCTGTTTCTGTGCGTTGACGCAGTCGCCGCCCAGGCGGGCCCCGAAGCGGCGGAGGAACCGTTGCAGGCGGCCATCGCCCTGCAGCAGCACAGTCAGCAGCACAGCGACGACTGGCAGGTGCAGCAGCAGCGCCTGCTGGCCGAATACGACCGGCTGCAGCAGCAGTCCGCTGAGTTGCGGCAGCGCAGCGCCGAATTGCAACAGCAGTGCGAAGCCGGTCGTGAGCAGATTGCCAATGCCCGTCAGGCGCTGGTCGAGGGCGGTCGTTTCCGGGCCGAGTTGCAGCCCTTTTTGTCCGACAGCCTGCAGCTGCTGCGGCAGCAGCAGGCGGTGGATCTGCCCTTCGACCTGGAACTGCGCCGCCAGCGGCTGGAGGATCTTGGCCGTCTGTTGACGGATCGGGAGGTTCCTGCAGCCGAGGCCTTGCAGGCGTTACTGACCTATTTGCAGCAGGAGGTGGCCGCCGGCCGGCAGGTGGTAACGGCCCTGCAGCCGGTCGAGGTCGCTGGTGAAAGGCGCCTGCTGCAACAGGTGCGGCTGGGGCGTCTGCTGCTGTTGGCACAGAGCCCCGATGGCCGGGAAAGCCTGCGCTATGACAGTCTGGCCGGTCGCTGGCAGTCTTTGGAGTCGCGCTGGCACCGGCCACTGGGTCAGATCATCGCCATGGCGCAACGGCGCCGGCCGCTGGAACTGGTGCAGCTGCCCTTGGGCCGGCTGGTGCAGCCATGAGGGCGCTGCTGTGGTGTGGCGTGCTGTTGCTGGGGCTGTTGGCGGCCGTACCGTCCGCCGTGCCGGCGGCCGATGCCCGGCTGGATCAGCAGCAACGCCAGCAGCGGCTGATTGCCCAGGCCGAGGCCGAGCGCCAGCGGATTGAGGCCGAGGTGGCTGCCGAGCGCCAGCGCCTGGCCAAAGATCGCGCCGCTCTGCAGGAGCGGCTGACCCGCCTGCGCCGGCAGGTGGAGGAAGAGCGGCGCCAGCAGGCCGACCTGGACAAGGAATTGACCCGGCTGCGGCGCGAGCGCGATCCTTTGGTGCAGCAGGTTGCTGAGGTTCAGCAGAGTTTGCAGACCCTGACCGCCGTGTTGCGCCAGGCCGCCGAGGAAACCCAGGCGCTGGTGAGCGCCAGTCCCTTCACCGCGCTGCAGCCTGACCGTGATGCCGCCTTGCAGCCGCTGCTGGGCGGAGACACGCTGCCGACCTTCGCCCAGCTGGAAACCCTGCGCGATCTGTTGCTGGCCGAACTGCGCCACAGTGGCGAGGTGCAGCGGGTAGCGGGCCAGGTTCTCGACGGCCAGGGCCAGGCCCAGCCAGCCGAGCTGTTGTTTCTGGGGCCCTTTACCCAGGCCTACCGCACACCGGCCGGCACCGTTGGTTTCGCGCTCTATTCGCCGGCCAGCCGTCGGTTGCTGGCGCTGACACAACCTCCTGACGGCACTCATCAGCGGGCACTGGCGGCCTATTTTGCCGGCGAGTCCGAGGCGGCGCCGGTTGATCCGGGACTGGGCGACGCCCTGCGCCAGCTGGGCCAGCGCCGTGGCCTCGGTCAGCAGATCGCCGATGGCGGGCTGATTGTTTGGCCGATTCTGCTGATTGGACTGGTTGCTGCCGTGCTGGTGACCGAGCGGCTGTGGTTTCTGTGGCGCCAGCCGCGCGGCGGCGATACCCTGCTGGCCCGGCTGCAGCCCTGCCTCGAACAGCACGACTGGGCCACCTGCGAACAGCTTTGCGGCACTGCCGATACCGCCCTCAAGCGGGTACTGGCGGCGGGGCTGGCTGCCCGTTGGCAGTCGCGTGAGGAACAGGAGAATGTGTTGCAAGAAGCCATTCTGGGTGAAATCCCGGCCCTGGAGCGTTTTCTCTCGACCCTGGCGGTGCTGGCCGCCATCGCGCCGCTGCTGGGATTGCTGGGTACCGTCACCGGCATGATCCAGACCTTCCAGATCATCACCCTGCACGGCACTGGCGATCCGCGTCTGCTGTCGGCGGGGATTTCCGAGGCGCTGGTGACCACCATGCTTGGTCTGGCGGTGGCCATTCCCATTCTGCTGGTTCACAGCCTGCTGTCGCGCCGGGTGGAAAACCGCATTGCCGAACTGGAGGAAAAGGCCATTGCCTTTGTCAATCGCCTGGCCCGGTTGCGGTGGAGTGGCGCCGGGGACCAACCGTGACCGACCTGTTCCCCGCCGTTTTTGACTATCTTGACCGTGGTGGCCTGATCATGGTGCCGCTGGTGTTGCTGTCGCTGGTGCTGGGATGGCTGGTCAGTCAGCGGTTGCTGGTGCTGCGGCCGCTGTTTGCCGCCGGGCTCAGCCGCGCCGAGGCGGCAGCCTGGCTGGGGCGGCCCGACGCGCCCGCCGGGGTTGGTCTGGCCGCCTGGCTGTTGCGCGAATTTGCCGTTCGACGCAGTGGTGACGGTGCGCTGGATCAGCTGGTGCTGGAGGAAACCCGCCGGGTTTTGCACCAGCGCCTGACGGCCGGCCTGGGCCTGATTGGTGCGCTGGCCGCCAGTGCGCCGCTGCTGGGCCTGCTCGGTACCGTGCTGGGCATGATCGGGGTGTTCGATGGCATTGCCTTGGTTGGCAGCGGCAATCCGCGACCCTTGGCACAGGGTATTTCCGAGGCGCTGATCACCACCCAGACCGGGCTGATCATCGCTATCTTTGGTTTGTACATGCGTAATTTTCTACACCGACGGGTGCAGTCGCTGCAGCAGCAGCTGGGTTCGCTGGTGTTGTTTCTGCAGCGGCAGCTGCGCGGCGCAGGAGAGGTCCGATGATTCGTATCACCGCCCAGCGGCGGGCCCAGCGGCAGGGGCTGGAGCTCAACATCGCGCCGCTTATCGACATGGTGTTCATCCTGCTGATTTTCTTTCTGGTCACGACCCATTTCGTGCGGGAAACCGGCGTAGAGATCACGCGGCCGACGGCCGCCACGGCCAGCCCGCGCGAGCGCGTCAGTCTGCTGATCGGCGTAACCCGTGAACGCCGGTTGGTGCTGGAGGGCGAAACCATCGATCTGGCGCGGGTGCGCACGGCCGTTGAACGCCTGCTGCTGGAGAATCCGCAGGCGGCGGTGGTGATTGTGGCCGACCGTGACAGCCCCACCGGCCTGGCACTGGAGGTGTTGGATGCCTGCCGCCTGGCCGGCGCCGAGGATGTGGCGCTGGCTGCCGC
This sequence comes from Desulfuromonas thiophila, assembly GCF_900101955.1. Classification (NCBI taxonomy): domain Bacteria; kingdom Pseudomonadati; phylum Thermodesulfobacteriota; class Desulfuromonadia; order Desulfuromonadales; family Desulfuromonadaceae; genus Desulfuromonas; species Desulfuromonas thiophila. The sequence continues at coordinate 328,047 of NZ_FNAQ01000001.1, forward strand.
CGAGGCCCGGCCCTGATGACCCTGAGACGGGTTTTTCAGCGCCACAGCTGGCTGGGTGCGCTGCTGCTGACGCTGGCGGGCAATGCGCTGCTGTTCGGCCTGCTGCCGCACCTGGTGCAGGAGCCTGGTCCGGCGGTGGCGCCTGCCACCACTCAGCCGGTGCGTCTGCTGGCAGCGCCGCTGCTGCCGAGTCGCACCCTGACGCCACCACTGCCGGCAGCCACGCCGGCAGCGGCAGTGGCTGCACCTTTGCCGGCTGCGCCGCTGCCTGAACTGCCCCGTCTGGCGCTGGCGCCGCCGAGCCTGGCGCTGAACCTGCCCCTGACAAGTGCGGTCCAGCCAGCGCACGACTGGCCAGCGCCGCAGCTGCCAGGGGTGCAGCTGCCGCCGCTGGCGGCGCTGCCGCAGTATTTCGAGGTGGGCGAGCTCGATCAGCCGGTGCAGCCGCTGGCACAGCTACCATTTCTTTATCCGTTGCGGGCCAAGCGTCAGGGTATCGAGGGCTGGGTGCGGCTGGGGCTGTGGATCGATCGTGACGGCCGCGTCGAGCGGATCGAGATTCTGGCGGCTGAACCGCCGGGCGTGTTCGATGAGACGGTTTTGCGCGGCGCGCGTCAGTGGCGTTTCCGACCCGGCACACGTCAGGGCGAACCGGTGGCAAGCCGGGTGGAGCAGACCGTGCGGTTTGAGTTGCAGGAATGAGGCGGTGTTGGTGGTTGTTGCTGCTGGCTGGGCTGCTGCTGGTCCCGGTAGCCGAAGCCTCTTCCGTACCGCTGGCGCCGTCGCTGCAGCAGGCGCTGGTGCAGGTCCAGCAACAGCTGGCGGCCGGGCAGCTGGCGGCCGCCGAAGCCCGCCTGCGACCGCTGCTGACGGCCAAGCCGCACCCGCTGGTGGCTTTCAGCCGGGCTCAGCTGGCATTGCTGCAGCAGCAGCCGGGCGAGGCGCTGCGCTGGCTGGAGGTGGGATTGCGCGACGATCCCGACCATGTCGCCGCTTGGCTCAATCGTGCCCAGGCCCACTATCAGCTCGAACAGTTTGTGGCGGCGGCCGAGGCCTTCGAGCAGAGTTTTCGCTTGCAGCCGGACGCACCGCGCTGGCGTTATAATGCCGCGCTCTGTTATTTGCAGGCCGGTCAGCCACGGCAGGCCGTCCGCCTGCTGACAGGGCTGCTGGAGGCCCGTAGCGTGCCGGCACCGCTGGAGTGGCATGCGGCGCTGGCGCGGGCGCTGCTGGAATTGCAGCGGCCGGCTGCCGCCATTGAACCGTTGCGCCTGCTGGCCGAACAGGCGCCAGCCGATGAACAGCGGCGCTGGCGCGAGCTGTTGCTGCAGCAGGAACTGGCGCTGAACCGGCTGCAGCCGGCGCGCGAACATCTGCGGCGCTGGCTGCGGCAGGATTTCAGCGATGCCCGCTGGTGGCGGCTGCAGGGCCAGCTGCAGTTGCGCCAGAACGATTACCGCGGTGCGTTGGTCAGCCTGCAACTGGCGCACTGGCTTGAGCCCGGTACTGGCCACGAGCGGCAGCTGATGGCGGATCTGTGCTTGCAGCTGGGTCTGCCGGCCGAGGCGGCGCGCCGTTATCGTCAGCTGGCCGAGGCCGTCGAGGCCGGCGAGGCTGGCGCAGTGGACGCCGACGCGGGTTTTTGCTGGCTGCAGGCTGGGCGCGCCGCCTGGAATGCGCGCCTGTGGCCGCAGGCCGAAGCCGCCCTGCGGCGCGCCTGTCGCTACCCGCCGCAGCTGGCCGAGGCCGAGAGCCTGCTGGCACAGCTGCAGCCGCTGCTTCGTGCGATGCCCTGACGGCTGGCGCTCAGTGGTTCGGGTCTGGACCGGCGGTGTCCAGCAGGCCAAGGCGCTGGCTAAGCTGTTCGTGGCGGTAGGCGAAGATGGCTGCCAGCCGGGGCGCCACCAGCCAGCGCTGCAGTGGCCGGCTGAAGGGGTCGCCGGGCAGCCCATAGTGGACCACATCGGTCATTGCGGTGCCGCCGGCGCAGGCTTCGAAGCGGTGCTGATGGTGCCAGAAGCGGTAGGGACCGAAGCGCTGTTCGTCGATAAAGAAGTGCGGCTCGCGCACCTGGGTGATTTCGGTGATCCAGCGCAGGGGGATGCCGGCCAGCGGATGGACGCGGTATTCCACCAGCATGCCGGCGTACATGCGCTCGGGCACCGCCGAGTGAATGCGGAAGTCGAGCCAGGGCGGCGTGATGGCGGCCAGATTGCGCGGATCGGAAAAGAACCGCCAGGCGCTGGTCAGGTCGGTGGCCAGCAGGGTCTGGCGCTCAAGACGGTAGAGTTTCATCGGTACCCTCCGCGGGAATGGCTGGCCAGGCGGCGAGGGCCTGGTCAGTGGCGGTCAGGCTGACAAAATGACGGATGCCGGCCAAGGGGCGCAGCCGACTGACTCCCCGGCCGCCGGCCCACAGGGCGATGGCCGGAGCCAGGCCGGCCCGCAGGTGGCCCAGCTGGCTACGCACCTGATGATTGGGCTGGTGACCGCTGAAGGACAGGCCAACGATGTCAACGCTCAGCTCCGCCGCCAGGGACTGCAGCTGGGCTGCCGGCACCTCGCTGCCAAGCACCAGGGCGCGCTGGCCGCGGGCGCGGGCCAGGGTCGCCACCAGCAGCAGGCCGAGGCGATGATGTTCGCCCGGCAGGGTGGCCAGCAGCAGCAGGGGCTGCTGGTGGCAACGATCAAGGCTCGGCATGTTCTGTTGCAGCACCTCTTGCAGCAGGGCGCTGAACAGAGCCTCCTGGCGGATGCTGAGCCGGCCGCAAAGCCAGGCATCCCCGACCGCCTGCAGCAGTGGCGGCACAAACTGGCAGATGAAGGCCCGGTTGCCCCGTTGCTGATGCTGCTGTTGCAGGGCGCGCTGCAGCTCCAGGGGACGGTTGGCCAGCAGCAGCGAGATGAGCTGCTGCTGATCGGCCGCCAGCGGTGATGCGGCTGGCTGGTGTTGCTGCAGCAGCTGCTGACGACCGGCCCTGTCGAGGCGGAACAGCTCCCTGGGCCGGAAGCCCAGGTCGAGCAACTGGCGGACCTGGCGCAATTCGGCTACGGCAGCGGCACTGTAGCGGCGGCGGCCATGGCTGTCGCGGTCGGCGGGTGCCAGCGCATAGCGTCGTTCCCACACCCGCAGACAATCCTTGCTGATGCCGGTTTCGCGCTCCACCTCCGGCAGGCTGAAAAAATCGCCCGCGCTTTCGGCCGGCGGCTTGTCGGTCGTGGCGACGGGGCCGTGCTGGGGCATGAGGGCCTCCGTTATTTTGTCCTGGACAAAGTTGCTTTTTACGTCATATTTATCGGAAAAGATATTTTTGTCCAGAACAAAAAACACAGGAGGTTGCCATGGAGCGATCGCTGGAACAGTTGGTTTTTGGCGCCTTGGGCGCGGCCCTGCTGGCGCGGGAAAAGCTGGAGCAGACCGGAGGCCAGCTGCAGGATTGGCAACGCGAGGCGCAGCAGCGGGGCGAGGCTTTTTTTGCGCAGGCGTTGGAACGTGGCAGTGCCGAGCGCGACGCGCTGAAGGGTTCCTTGCGGCAACTGGTGGCTGAGCTGGTGGATGAGTTGGGGCTGGCCACGCGGGAGGATCTGCAACGGCTGGAGGAACGTCTGCTGGCGGCGCGGAGGGACGCCTGAGCAGCCGGTTGGGGGCGGCCTGGCTTCAGCTGTGGCGCCGTGGCCGGTTGCTTGCGCCACTGTATCGGCCCCGCCGGCTGTATCTGCTGCTGCGGGTGCTGGTGACGCTGTTTCTGCTGTTGCGGCGTCGGTCGCGCTGGCTGGGGCTGACGCCCCTGCCCCCGGTGGCACTGGTGGCGGCCATCGAACAGCTGGGCGCCAGCTTTATCAAGCTGGCCCAGGTGCTGGCGACCCGGGCCGATTTTTTTGACGAAGCGTACCTGGCCGGTCTACGCCAGTTGCAGGATCGTCTGCCGGCCATGAGCGCTGGCGATCGTGACCGCTGCCTGGCGCTGGCTTTTCCCGCCGCCTGGCCCTTTGTCGATTTTGATCGCCAACCGCTGGCCTGTGCCTCCATTGGTCAGGTCCACCGTGCCACGCTGGCCGATGGCCGCCTGGTGGCGGTCAAACTGCGCCGTTTCGGTATCGAGCAGGTGGTGCGGGCCGATGTCCGTCTGCTGCGGCTGTGCCAGTGGCTGCTGCAACCGTTGTTTTCCTCCGATACCCGCCATTCCGTCGAGGCCGTGCTGAGCGCTTTTGGCCGCACCATTGTCGAAGAGGTCGACATGGCGCAGGAGCTGGCCCATCTGCAGCAGTTCCGCCAGCTCTACGGTGCCAGTGGCCTGCGGTTTCCCGTGCCCCACCCGCCACTCTGTTCTTGTCATGCCCTGGTGATGGATTTCGAGGACGGCGTGCGCTGCGACGACAGCGCTGCCCTGGCGCGGCTGGGCGTTTCTTTTCCGGCCGTGATGGAAACCCTGGTGCGGTTCTACACCGAGCAGATGCTGGTGAAGGGTTTTTTTCATGCCGATCCCCATCCCGGCAATCTGCTGGTGCGGCCCGACGGCCAGCTGGTGTTGCTCGATTTCGGCATGGTCAGCCGCATTCCGCAGGAAACCCGCAAGGCGATGATCTACGCCGTCAAGGCGGCCTACGAACGCGATTACGCCCTGCTGGTGCGTGCCACCCGCCGCCTCGGCATCATCACCGAGGCCGCCGCGCCCGAACAGCTCAGCCTGCTGGCCGAGGATATCTTTCGCATCTTCAGCAGCGAAGCGCTCAGTGCCGCCAGCATGCAGCAACTGGCCTTTGGGGTGCTCGACAGCCTCAAGGGCACGCCGTTCAAGCTGCCGCAGGAGGTTGTCTATGTCATGCGGGCGAGTTCCATCATTGAGGGGCTGGGTACCCGCTATATCGAAAACTTCAACGGGATCAAAGATGTCTTGCCGCTGCTGAAGGCCAATCTGGGACGGGCGCTGGGGGAGGGCGAGGGCCTGCTCGATCTGTTGGCCATTGAAGCCAAACAGCTGCCGCTGACACTGGTGAAGACGCGGCAGGTGATCGACAGTCTGGAGCAGGGTGAGCTGGTGGTGCACCTGGCGGCCGACGACCGCCGTGCCCTGCTGGCGGGACTGGCCCGCCTGCTGACACGCCAGAGCCGCTGGCTGGCATTGGTGCTGGCGGCCTTTTATCTGCGCGGCTGGCCGCAGCCCTGGGCCGCGCCCCTGTCGCTGGGTTGTTTCAGTCTGGCCCTGTTGCTGGCCTGGCGTGGCGCGCGCGACTGACCATTGGCTTAGCAGCGCTTGGTCGGCCGCAGTGCGTCCCTTCGTTGGGCGAATTCCGCTGCTGTTGCGGGGCCGTCTCTGGCGGTTGCCCCGGCAGCTGACCGCCGGAGTGGTCCCCGCCAGTTCGGCCGTGGTTGTGGCGATCAGCCCTTGCGCGGTTTTGGTTTGCTGCGGTTGCCTGGCCCTGCGGGTTTGTTGTCGGCACCCTTGCGGGGGCGGCTGGCTTTTTCCGCCGGCCTGGCCTTGCCGCCGCGGCTGGCGGCAGGTTGAGAGGCGGCGCCCACCGGTTGCAGATCGATGGTTTGCTGGTGGATTTTGATGCTGTGCAGGCGTTTGAGCGCCGCTGGCGACAGGTCCGCCGCCAGATCGATTTCACTGCTGGCATCGCCGATACGAATCTGGCCGATCTGCTCACGTTGCAGCCGGCCTTCGTTGCTGAAGGCACCGACGATATCGGCCGGACCGATGCGCTGCTGCCGACCGAGGGCGATGCGGTAGGTCTGCATGGGGCTGCTGGCACGGCTGGCGCGTGGCCGTCCCGTGGTGGCGGCTGCGCCGTCCCGTTGCGGCCGTTCCCGCTCTGGCCGGCGGCTGGCCGGTTCCAGCTCGGGCAGGTCGGGAAACAGCGGTTTGTCGCGTTGCAGCTGCCAGACCAGGGCGGCGGCCAGTTCGGCCGGTGCGATCTGTTCGCTTTGGGCCAGGGCGTCCATCAGCCGGCGCAGCGCGGTCAGATCCTGCTCGGCCAGGGTCTGCTGCAGCTGGCGGCGTAGCCGTTCGATGCGGCAGGCGCTGATGCGGTCGCTGTCGGGGATGTCGAGGGCGGCGATGCGCCGGCCGGTGGCCTGTTCGATGGCGCGCAGCAGGCGTTGTTCCGCCGGTGTCACGAACAGGATGGCGCGGCCACTGCGGCCGGCGCGGCCGGTCCGGCCGATGCGGTGGATATAAGCTTCGGTGTCGAAGGGGATGTCGTAGTTGAACACATGGCTGATGCGCTCGACATCCAGGCCACGGGCGGCGACATCGGTGGCGACGACAATGTCAAGCCGGCCCTTTTTGAGCCGCTCGATGGTGTACTCGCGCTGAGACTGGCTCAGGTCGCCGCTGAGGGGGGCGGCGCGGTAACCGGCCTGTTCGAGCTGTTCGGCCAGTTCGGTGGTGGCATTCTTGGTGCGAACGAAGACGATGATGCCGTCACTGTCCTCGCTTTCCAGCAGACGGCAGAGAACGGCGAATTTCTGGTTGGGCCGCAGCAGCACGAAGCTCTGCTCGATCAGTGTCACGGTGCTGGTGGGCGAAGCAATCTGGACCTGTTCGGCATCGCCCAGATAGCGCTGCGCCACCCGGCGGATGGCCGGTGGCATGGTGGCCGAGAACAGGGCGCGCTGGCAGTCGGGCGGAGAGGCGGCCAGCAGGGTTTCGACATCATCGATAAAGCCCATGCGCAGCATTTCGTCGGCCTCGTCGAGCACCACCGCCTGCAGCTGGCTGAGATCGAGGCTGCCGCGCTGCAAGTGGTCGAGCAGGCGACCGGGGGTGCCGACCACCACCTCGATGCCGCTGTGCAGCTGCTTGAGCTGCAGGCCCATGGCGCTGCCGCCATAAAGGGCCACAGTGCGGGTGCGCGGCAGGTGGCGGGCGAAGCCTTCGATGGCCTGGGCCACCTGAATGGCCAGCTCGCGCGTTGGCGTCAGCACCAGAATGCGGGGACAGCGGGAATCGCTGGCGCTTTCCAGTCGCTGCAGCAAAGGCAGGGCGTAGGCGGCGGTCTTGCCGGTGCCGGTCTGGGCCGTGCCCAACAGGTTGCGGCCTTCGAGCAACAGCGGAATGCTGTGCTGCTGAATGGCCGAGGGATGCTGATAATCGAGATCGTAGAGGGCCTGCAGCAGGGCTGCGTTGAGGCCCAAAGCGGCAAATTCGGGGGAAAACATCAGGGGAGCCTTACCGTGTATTGGAAGAAGGAGGGCAGGGTAAAAGTTCCGTAGTCTGGCCGATCAGGCGTAAAAAAGCCAGTGTTTTTTGCCGGCCGGGCAAAAATACGCCCGGATTCTGCCGCGCTGGCGACCGAGGCCGAAAGTGGCCGTCAGCACTCAGGCAGCGCGTAAAATGCGCTGCCGGGTAAAATGGCCGCGCCATTGGCGCCCGCCTCCGATTGGTGTAAGCTGGCGGCGTTTCTCTGTCAGACGCCCGTGGTCCCGCCAGCGGGGCCCTCATTTGATGCCAAGGCAGGAGAGAGTTATGAACATTCACGAGTACCAGGCGAAGGAAATCCTCAACGGCTACGATGTCCCCGTGCCGCGCGGCCGGGTGGCGGTGACGGCCGACCAGGTCGAGCGCAAGGCCAAGATGCTGGGGGGCCGCTGCGTCGTCAAGGCGCAGATCTACGCCGGTGGCCGCGGCAAGGCCGGCGGTGTGCAGGTGGCCTATCATCCCGAACAGGCCCACGAGATTGCCAAGGAAATGTTCGGCAAGCGGCTGGTGACACCGCAGACTGGCCCGGAGGGCCTGAAGGTACGGCGTATTCTGGTGGAGGAAACCGTCGAGGTCGGGCGTGAATACTACCTGTCCATTGCGCTTGATCGCCAGAGTTCGCGCTACTGCCTGATCGGCTCGGCCGCCGGTGGCGTCAACATCGAGGAGGTGGCAGCGAGTTCGCCGGAGAAGATTCACAAGCTGCTGATCGACCCCTATACCGGCCTGCGTTCCTACCAGGCGCGCAAGCTGGCCCATGCCCTGGGGCTCGAAGGCGGCGTGGCCGAGGACTGCGTGCAGCTGATTCTCAATCTCTACCGCTGCTGCCTGGACAAGGACTGCTCGCTGATCGAGATCAACCCGCTGGTGGTGACCAAGGCCGGCTGGCTGCTGGCGCTGGACGCCAAGATCAACTTCGATGACAACGCCCTGTTCCGCCACTGGGAATACCACGAGATGCAGGACTATTCGCAGATGGAGCCGCTGGAAATCAGTGCCGCCAAGTTCGATCTGGCCTACATCAAGCTCGACGGCAATATCGGCTGCATGGTCAACGGAGCCGGCCTGGCCATGGCCACCCTCGACGTGCTGAAGGAGAAGGGCGGCGAACCGGCCAACTTTCTCGATGTCGGCGGTGGCGCGACCCGCGAAAAGGTGGCCGAGGCCTTCCGCATTATTCTGCAGGACAGCGATGTCAAGGCGGTATTCGTCAATATTTTCGGTGGCATCATGCGTTGTGATGTGATTGCCCAGGGCATCATCGAGGCGGCCAGCGACAGCCATTGTGACCTGCCCATCGTGGTGCGCATGGACGGTTCGCAGGTGGCCGAGGGCAAGGCGTTGCTGGAGCAATCGGGTCTTAATGTCCAGTGTGCCGATTTCCTCGGCGATGGCGCGGAGAAGATTGTGACCATGCTGCAGCAGGCAGCGACCGATGCGGCCCAGGGCCAGGAAAGGGGGTAGGACTCATGGCGATTCTGATCAATCAGGAAACCCGCGTTATCGTGCAGGGCATCACCGGCAAGACGGGCCTGTTTCACACCCGCGAGTGCCGCGCCTACGGCACCCGCATTGTCGGCGGGGTCACACCGGGCAAGGGCGGCATCCATGTCGAGGGGATTCCGGTTTTCGATACCATGGAAGAAGCGGTGCGCGTCACCGGAGGCACGGTGTCGATGATCTTCGTGCCACCGCCGGGCGCGGCCGACGCGGTGCTCGAAGCCTGCGACGCCGGGGTTGAGTTGGTGGTCTGCATCACCGAGGGGGTGCCGGTGAAGGACATGGTGCTGGCGCGCCAGGTGGTGGCTGACAGCAAAACCCTGCTGATCGGGCCGAACTGCCCCGGCCTGATCACGCCGGGACAGTGCAAGATCGGCATCATGCCGGGCTATATCCATAAGCCGGGCAAGATCGGGGTGGTGTCGCGCAGCGGCACCCTGACCTACGAAGCGGTCAAACAGCTGACCGATGCCGGTCTGGGCCAGTCGACCTGCGTTGGCATTGGCGGTGACCCCATCATTGGCATGAAGTTCATCGATGTGCTGGAGCGCTTCAACGCCGATCCGGACACCGAAGGGGTATTGATGATCGGCGAGATCGGCGGCAGTGCCGAGGAAGAGGCGGCCGCCTGGATTCAGCAGAACATGAAAAAACCCGTCGCGGCGTTTATTGCCGGGGTGACGGCGCCGCCGGGCAAGCGCATGGGCCATGCCGGCGCCATCATCAGTGGTGGTAAGGGCCGTGCCGAAGACAAGATCGCTGCCCTGACCCAGTGCGGTGTCTGTGTTGCCAGCAGCCCGACCCGCATGGGTGTGGCCATGCTTGAAGCCCTTGGCCGGGCCTGATGGCTCAGGTCGGGCTTTCCGGTTGCCCCCGCTGCCGCCGCTGGCGCGGCAGTGGCGCTGCCGGGGTCTTTCGTCCGCCGCGCTCATGAGCGCGGCGGACGCCAACCGTTGTAACCGGAAAGCTCCTGTTCCCCCATGCTATTGACCCTCCGCTGTCTGTGGCCCTGGCTGCAGCCCCATCGCGTTGTGCTGCTTAGCGGCAGTCTGTGGATTCTGCTGAGCAATCTGCTGCTGCTGAGCCTGCCCTTGCTGTTGCGCCAGGCCATCGCCGCCATCGAACAGCACGACTGGAATCAGGTGCGTTTCTGTGCCGCTCTGATGGTGCTGGCCACCCTGCTGGGTGCCCTGAGCCGGGTGCAGTCGCGCCTGCAGATTCTCGGCTGCGGCCGGCGGGTCGAGGTCGATCTGCGCCGGCAGCTGTTTGGCCGCCTGCTGGACGCGCCGGCGCCCTTTTTCGATCGTCTGGGTACCGGTGATCTGATCTCGCGCCTGACCAACGATTTGACCCAGGTGCGCATGGTGGCTGGCTTTGGCCTGGTGTCGCTGATCAACGCACTGGTGGTTTACAGTCTGACCCTGACGGCCATGCTGTGGCTGGCGCCGCTGTTGAGTCTGCTGGCGTTGCTGCCCTTTGTGTTGTTGCTGTGGGCGGTGAAACGCATCAGCCGCCAGGTGCTGCACTACAGCGCCCGCACCCAGGAGCAGCTGGGTGGATTGAGCGACCGCGTCGACGAGGCCTTCAATGGCCAGCGCAGTCTGCGCAGCGCGGGCTTTGAGCCTCTGGTGCAACGCCAGTTCGACGCGGCCAACGCGGCCTATCTGGCCGATGCCGAGGCGTTGGCGCGGTCCCGCTCCCTGCTGGTGCCCCTGATGAGTCTGGTGACGCCGGTGGGCCTGTTGCTGGTGCTGTTCGTGGGCGGGCGCCAGGTTATCGCCGGTAGTCTGCAACTGGGCGATCTGGTGGCGTTCAATGCTTTTCTGGTGCAGCTGGCCATGCCCACGCTGATGCTGGGCTGGATTCTGACCCTGTTTCAGCGGGCGGCGACAGCCTTCGAGCGTCTTGATCTGGTGCTGCAGCTGCCGGCTGTGGCGGCCCATCCGCCAGCGCCGCCAGCGCCGGTTCCGCCCTGCGGCGCACCCGCAGCGGAAGCCCTGGGGCCGCGGTCCGGTCCGACTCTCCGCCTGCAAGGGCTGCGTTTTGCCTACGAATCGCAGCGCACGGCGGTGCTCGGGCCGCTGGATCTGACCATCGCCAGCGGTCAGTGTGTGGCCCTGGTTGGCCCGGTGGCCTGTGGCAAGACCAGCCTGCTACGGCTGTTGACTGGCCGCTATCCGCTGCCGCCGGGCATGCTGTTCATCGACGGCCGCGATATTGGCTCTCTCGATCTGGAGGATTACCGCCGGCGGTTGTCGGTGGTGCTGCAGGAGGGGCAGTTGTTCAGTGGCTCTCTGGCACAGAATCTGACCTTTGCCGCGCCGGCGACCCCTGCGGAACAGATTGACGAGCTGGTGCGGCAGGTCTGTCTCGATGAGGATCTGGCCCGCCTGCCCGCCGGCCTGGCCAGTCGGGTGGGCGAGGGCGGCCTGACCCTGTCTGGCGGTCAGCGCCAGCGGGTGGCGTTGGGGCGGGCCTTGTTGCGGCGCGGCGATCTGTGGCTGCTTGATGATCCCTTCAGTCATCTCGACGGCGCCACGGCGGATCGCCTGTGGCGTCAGCTGCGGCCGCAACTGGCCGGCTGTACGGTTGTCCTGGCGTTAAGTCGGGTGCGGCTGGCCTGTCAGGCCGACTGGGTGATCTGTCTGGAGCAGGGGCGTGTCCGTGAACAGGGCACGCCAGCGACCCTGCAGCACAGCGGCGGTGATTTTGCCCGGCGGCTGCGGCAGGAACAGCTGGCTGAGGAATTGGGGACGAACGACGCCAGCAGTCTGTCGCGGCAGGGCGGGGAGGTGGTGGCTGATGGCCGATGACGAGATGCGCGGTCGTCTGCTGGATGGCCGCCTGCTGGCCCGTTTTGTGCCGCTGTTGCGGCCCTATCGCCGGCTGGCCCTGCTTGGTTTTGCCCTGCTGCCGCTGATTTCACTGACCCGGGCCGGCCAACCGCTGCTGCTGGGCCTGGCCATTGACCGCAGCATCGTGCCGGGGGATCTGGCCGCGCTGCCGCCGCTGGCTCTGTTGCTGCTGCTGCTGGTGGTGCTGGAAGGCGCTTTGGTGTTCGGCCAGAACTACGGCGTGCAACTGGTCGGGCAGCGGGTCATGGCCGATTTGCGGCGCGTCAGCTTTGCCCGCCTGCAACGGCTGCCGCCGCGCTGGTTCGACTGGCAGCCGTCGGGTCGGGTGGTGACCCGCCTGACCTCGGATATCGAGCAGGTCGGTGAGCTGTTTGGTTCCGGCATCGTGTCGGCCTGTGGTGACCTGATGACCCTGGGCATGATCCTGGCGGTGATGCTGCGCCTGCATGGCCCCCTGACCCTGCTGACCTTCGCCCTGGTGCCACTGCTGGTGCTGGCATTGCTGCTGATTCGTCGGCCCATGCGCCAGTTGATGCGGCGGCTGCGGGCGCAGACCGCCAGTCTGGGGGCCTTTGTCGCCGAACGGGTCAACGGCATGGCCGAGGTGCAGATCTTCGGCCAGCAGCAGCGCAGCGCGGCCGAGTTCGAGGCGCTGCAGCAACCCTATCTGACCACGGCGCTGGCCTGGGTGCGCTGGGAGACCCTGTTTTACGCCAGCGTCCATCTGTTCGGCAGCCTGACCCTGGCGGCGATCGTTTATTTCGGCGGCGGCCAGGTGGTACAGGAGCAGCTGAGCTTTGGTCTTCTGGTGGCCTTTATCGAATATGCCCGGCGTTTTTTTCAGCCACTGACCGAGCTGGCATCGAAGTTCTCGGTGTTGCAGACCAGCAATGCCGCGCTGGAGCGTATCTTCGCGCTGCTGGATGAACCGCTGGAACCGGTCGGCGGGACAATGCCGCCGGCAGGCGCTGGCGTTTTAGGCTTTGAGGCGCTGAGCTTTTCCTACCAGCCGCAGACGCCGGTGCTGCGTCAGTTCGATCTGCAACTGGCGGCGGGTGAATGCGTGGCGCTGGTGGGCGATACCGGCAGCGGCAAAAGCACCCTGGCGCAACTGCTGCTGGGTTTCTATGCGCCCGATGAGGGCCGTATTCTGCTCAATGGTGGCGATATCGCCGCCATGGACAAGACGGCGCTGCGACGGCAGATCGGTTATGTGGCGCAGGAGCCGTTCCTGTTTTGCGGCAGCGTACGGCAGAATCTCGATCCGGCTGGCGCTGCGTCGGCAGAGCGTCTGGCGCAGGTGCTGGCCGAGGCTGGCGCCGAAGCCCTGGTGACGCGGCTGGGTGGGCTTGATGCGCCGGCCATTGGCCCGCGCGGTCGCAATCTTTCCAGCGGCGAACGGCAGCTGCTGGCACTGGCGCGGGCGCTGCTGCCTCAGCCTCAGGTATTGGTGCTGGATGAGGCCACCAGCCATCTTGATGGCGACAGCGAGGCGCTGATCTACCGTGCCCTGGCGCGGGTGGCGCGGCGCCGTACCACCCTGATGATTGTGCACCATCTGCGGCTGGCGGCCCAGGTGGCTGACCGGATTGTGGTGTTGCACCAGGGCCGGCTGGTGGAGCAGGGCTCCCATGCCGAGCTGCTGGCATTGCCGGGGCGCTATGCCCGCTTGTGGCATCTGCAGCAGTTGCAACAGCAGGCGCAGGAAACCCGATCAGCCGGCCGCGTGACCGGCGAGGAGACTCTATGACCATGCCAGTGCCGCCGGGCCGGCGCCATGGCCGGATTGTGCGCCATTACGGTGTCGAGGTCCGGTTGGCGTTTGATGATGGCGATTTCTTGACGGTGCGGGTGAAGCGCAACTCCGGTCATGTGGTGGGCGACCGGGTATGCTGGCACGGTGACCGGCTGGAACGGCTGGAACGGCGCACCCTGCTGCAGCGACAGGATCCATTTGGCAAGGTGCGCTCCCTGGCCGCCAATCTTGATGGTCTGGGCATTGTCCTGGCCCCCCAGCCGACGACGCCGGTGGCCTTTATCGAACGGGTGCTGGTTGCCGCCCGCAGCGCCGCCATCGCGCCCTTTTTGCTGGTCAACAAGGCCGATCTGGCTGGCAGCGCGGTGCTGGCGCAGCAGCTACGGCAGCAATTTGGCGATACCCAGCCGCTGCTGTTGGTCAGTGCTCTGAGTGGCGCCGGGCTGACGCCGTTGCGTGACCTGCTGGCGACACTGGGCTGCTGCGCTCTGGCGGGTCAATCGGGTGTTGGTAAAAGCGCCCTGCTCAACGCCCTTTGTCCCGGTCTTGATCTGCAGGTTGGTGAGCTGGCCGAAGGCGGCCAGGGCGGTCATACCAGCAGCGTGTCGACTCTGGTGGATCTGGCCAGTGGCGGCAGCCTGATTGATACGCCGGGTTTTCGCGATTTTGCCCCGGTGCAGATTGCCAGTGCCGAACTACCCGGCTGGTTCCCCGGTTTCGCCGAGCTGTTACACCAGCGTGCCTGCCGCTTCCGTGATTGTCGCCATCGGCAGGAACCCGGCTGTGTTATCCGTCAAGCCCTGGCTGACGGCAGCCTGTCCGCTGAACGCTATGGCCGCTATCTGGCGCTGCTTGATGAACTCGAAGCCGCCGAGCAGCGCCAGCGCGGCTGGTGACGGATGCGCCGGGAATCCCGGTTGTTATCGCGAACGATCAGCAGGAGGTTGAAAACGTCCTCTCCGGGGCTTTTTCAACGACGCCAGCCGAAAATGCGCTTTTTCGTCTTGCTTACAAAATCAATCCATTACGGAGCAACGATTGATTTTGGTCGCCCGTCCATGGGCTCTACAGGCTGTTTGTCAATAGCCTGGCAAATGGCAAAGGCCGACGGGCCGGTCTCCAGCAGGAGAAACCGGCCCGTCGGCCTTTTGTTTATCAGTGGGGTTCAGCCGACAGCATTGTTGACTTGAACCGAGAGCCAGGGCTTTCCGGTTGCCCTTTGCTGGCTGTTCGTGTCAGCGCTGCAGCTGGAAATAAAACTTCTTGCTGCTGCCGTGGCGGCTGCGGCCGTAGGTCTGCAGCAGCCAGTCGGTAGCGGCGTCGAGGGAGCCGAAGGTTTTGTGTGCGGTGGCGACGCCGACGGGTAGCTCAAGATCGCTGGCGAGGCGGGCCACCAGTCCCTGCGGATCTCGTTCGATGGTGCCGATGGGGCCGTCGTGGCCATCGCACAGCACCTCGAAGCGGTTGGCGTCACCGACGACGCGGTAGCCCAGGGTCAGGGGCGTGAGATGACGGTTTTGCTGCAGCTTGCGCAGGGCCATGTCGATGCGGGCGCGAGGTTCATCCTCGACGGCGGCACGTTCAGCCTGTGGCTGGCGGGCCGCCTGCTGTTTGGCGATCTTCAGCGCCTGACGGTACCAGTTGACGGCCTTGTTGTAGTCCTGTTCCAGGCCGCGGCCGTAGAAGTGATAGTCGCCCAGCTGCAGGGCCGGTGCCGGGTCGCTGCCGGCTTCGGCCGCCAGCAGCAGCCAGTGGCTGGCGCGGGGGTAATCGCTGCGCTGGTGAAAATGCCGTGCCAGATGCAGTCGGGCGGCCTGATGGCCGGCTTCGGCGGCCTGCTCGAAACATTGAAGTGCCAGCTGGTCGGGCTGGTCGCCGGCGAGAATGGTGGCATTGTACAGCAGGCCCATGTTGTAGAGCAGCTGGCTGTCGTTGGCTTTTTGTGCCCGCAGGGCCTGGTAGCCGTCGTTGAACAGGGCGCGGGCGGCGACGGCATTGTCGCCCAGCTGGCCGTTGAGGCAGTGGCTGGCATGGTGGTCGAGGGGCTGATAGCCGTCAGGCAGGTGATTGCTGTAGCTTTCCGCCAGCAGGATCTTGGCCTGAGGCCAGCCGCGTTCGGCCGCCAGTCGCAGAAAATCGATACCGGTTTCCTGCAGTTCGGTTTCGGCTCGGCAGACGAATTCCTTGCCGCGCTGATAATAATCCTGGGTGTCGCAGCGCCAGCAGACCTTGTAGCTGTAGTTGTAAAGTATGGCGGCCGTGGCGATAGCAACGCAGACAAAGAAGAACAAGCTGTTGAGCAGCAGACGTTTTCGGGCGGTCATGACAAGTCCTTAAGCCTCGCTCATTCGGCGGGAGTCAGATTGTGCGGGTTGCCGTGGCAGTCGCCGCAGCCGGAGGCGCCTTCGAGCATGGCAGGGCTGTGGGGCTGGGCGTGACAGTCGCTGCAGGCCGGCACCATGCCGTGCTCGCCGGCATGGCAGAAGGTGCAGTCCAACTGGCTGTGGGCCAGGTGGGAGCCGCTCAGGTCGGCGACGGCGTCACCGTGGCAGCCGCCACACTCGGTGTTGGGGACGTGGCTGCCGTAGTTGAGGCGGCTGACGTCGTGCACCGGATGGCACAGCATGCAGGTCTGGCTGCTGACGAAGGGATTATGCGGTTCGGCATGGCATTCGGTACACAGCGGCCGGTAACCGTGGCGCTGCTGATGGCAGTCATTGCAGGCCATGTCGCTGTGGGCGCTGGGGCGAGCCAATTCGGCTGCCGGTTCGGCGTGGCAGCGGGCGCACAGGGGTTCAAGGGTGGCCAGCGGCAGGCTGGCGACAGGTGCGTGCGCGTTGCGGTGGCAGTGCAGGCAGTCCTGCATCGGCTCGTCCTCGCCGTGGGGCTGGCCATGGCAATCGCTACAGGCCGGCACCCGTTCGGCCCAGCTGAGCTGGCGGCTGAAGTTGTGGAAGCTTTCATGGCAGTCGCGGCAGGGCTGGCGATGGCCGCCGCCGTCAGCTTTGAGAGTCTGAAAGACGCCTTCGTGGCACTGGGCACATTCAACGGCGGTCAGCGGCGGAATCTCCTGGTCGTAGAAATCCTCCGCGACTGCGGTGGTGGCCCCGCTGGCCAGCAGCGTCAGGCCGAACAGGGCGGTGGCAAACAAGCTGTGGCTCATGGTTTCCCTCGTTTCAAAGCGGCGCGGGCCTAGTTGCGCAGGGCGTGCGGGCCCTGATGACAGTGGTTGCAGTCGCTGAACTGCCGGTGGATGCCCGCATCGTGGGGCTGGCCGTGGCAGTTGTCGCAGCTGAGGATCACCTTGTGGGTACGGCGATGACAGAAGACGCACTCAAGGTTGCCATGCTCGGTATCGGTGGCACCAAGCTCTTTCAGGGGCTGTCGGTGACAGCTGCCACACAGTTGAGGCGCGATGCCGCTTTGGCCGAACTGCAGAGCCGTAGGGCTGTGCGGTTGGTGGCATTTAAGACAGTCGGCGTAGGCCATGTCACTGCTGTGACCATCGTGACAGTCCAGACAACTGCTGGCCAGACCGTGCTCGGCGTGGCATTCATTGCAGTCCATCTCCGCGTGGGCGCTGGGCCAGTCGTGCATCTCCCGGCCCGGCGCCGCATGGCAGGACAGGCAGATGGGTTTGACTGGTGACACTGCGCTCATGTCGATTCGCAGTGGTTCGTGCGGATTGTGACAACGCAGACAGCCGTCCACCCGGTAGTGTTCTGCCGCGCCGGGGGCATGGCAGTCGGCACAGGCCGGAATGACGCCGGATTCTGCCGGCGGGTGATTCTGGTGGCAATCGCTGCAGGTAATGGCGGTTTTGTGGGCGCCGCCGTGGGCGTCGAGGCTGGCGACGGTTTCCTCATGGCAGGCCGCGCACCAGCGGGTCGGGGTGCTGGGACTGAAGGCGTAAGCGGTGGGCCGGTGTGGCGCATGGCAGCCGGTGCAGTCCTGTTGCTGCATGCCGTCCTGGTGGGGTTCGTGGCAGTCAAGACAAGGGCTGAACTGACCGGATGCCAGACCATGACCGCTGTGACAATCGGTGCAGGCCTGGTCGGCGTGCAGGCTGGGATGTTGCTTGAAATCCTTGCCGACGGCTTCGTGACAGGTCAGGCAGGCCGCGGTGGCGTCGGGCAGAGCCGATAAATCGCTGATGCCAGGCGCGTGTGGCGCGTGGCAATCCTGGCAGCCCTGCAGGGCGAAGTGGGCCGCGTCCTTGGGGCCGTGACAGTCGCTGCAGGACGGGATGACCGCCTTGCCGGCCGGTGGATGGCTCTGGTGGCAGTCGAAACAGCCGATGGCGGTTTTATGGGCGCCGCCGTGTTCGGCGATGTCGCGGGCCGGCTGGCGGTGGCACTTGATGCAGTCGGCATCGGTCAGGGGGGGCACAGTTTGTTCGGCGGCGGCCCGGGCGGGGGTCTGACCACTGCTGAGCAGCAGAACACTGAGCAGCACCGTCAACAGATGGCTAGGGTGAAATCTCATCGGAGAACCTCAATGACGCTGCCGGTCGGACGCCCGGCTGGCAGGGGCGTCGCGCCCGCGGGAAAATGCCGCCCGCCGCCGGTTGGCGGCGGGCGCTGTTGCCATAAAGTGCGTTGCTCCCGTGGGCCGGGCTTATTCGGCCAGGGCGTGCGGGTTGAGATGGCAGTCGACGCAGTTGGGGAACTTCTGGTGCATCACGCCATGGGGCTGGCCATGGCAGTCATCGCAGCTGGTGACGGCCATGTGCTCGCCGCTGTGGCAGGTGGCACAATTGAGCTCGGCGTGCTTGCGCTTCGACTTGGCCAGCATGGTGGCGACATCCTCGTGGCAGGGCGCGCACTGGGCCGATGGCAGCTCATCGTTGTAGGTGACCTCTTTCGGGCTGTGCGGCTTGTGACACAGGGTGCAGTCGGTGTTGGTCTGTTGTGGGGCGTGGCCGTCATGGCAGTCGAGGCAATTGGAGAACTGACCTTCCTTGAGGCCGTGAGCGCTGTGACAGGCGTTGCAATCCTGCTCGGCATGTAGACTGGGGTGTTCCGTCATCTCTTTGTCCTGCTCGGGGTGACAGCTCAGACAGGCCGGTTTGACCTCGGCCAGGGCGCTGAAGTCCATCTCAAGGGGGCTGTGCGGATGGTGGCAGCCGCTACAGCCCTGTAGGGCGTAGTGGCTGCTTTCACTGGCGGCATGACAGAGGCTGCAGGCCGGGATGATGTCGCTGCCAAGGGGCGGATGCTCGGCGTGACAGTCCTGACAGCCCATGGCGCCGTGGGCGGCACCCTTGGCTTGTACCCGCTTTACGGCGTCCAAATGGCACTTGATACAGTCGCCGTCGGTCAGGTTCTCGTCAGCCAGCGCGGCGAGCGGGGCGCTCAGCAGGGCCAATAGCAGCACGATCAGGGGCAGACAGGCATTCATGGGCAAAAACCTCCTTCAACAAATCATGGAATGGGCCATCGCAGGGCAGAGCGACCGATGCCGTTGCGCTGCGATGCCGGAAAAGACGGCGCAGCCGCGAGAGAAAAGCAGGTTGCGTCAGGCAAATTGTATACAGTTGCGCAGGCCGCCATCAAAGCAGAATCTGCGGGATAGGTCAAGATTTGACTGTGATAGAACTTTGTTTTGCGTGATTCGGCCATGTGCGGATGGTCAGCGCCGCTGGCGGTGACTGGCCCTGTGGCGAACCGGTGTTTGACGGTCGACTTTTGTTGTGAAACGCGGTAATTTCCTGGTTTCGGAACCGAGCCCCGGCGGGCTGGTCCGTCTTGTTTTCGTACGCCGCCGGATAGCCCCTGGAGATCGCGACGATGATTGATCCGACATGGAAACCGGAAACCCTGGCCGTGCAGGGCGGCTATCGCCCCAAGGCAACCGAGCCGCGCATTGTGCCGATCGTGCAGAGCACCACCTTTAAGTACGACAGCGCCGATCATGTGGCGCGGCTGTTCGATCTGGATTGCGCGGACCATTTTTATTCGCGGCTGAGCAATCCGACAACGGCGGCCTTCGAACAAAAGCTGGCCCAGCTTGAAGGCGGGGTTGGTGCGCTGGCCACCTCCTCGGGCCAGGCAGCCATCAGCCTGGCGATTCTCAATATCTGCCGGGCCGGTCAGCATCTGGTGGCCGCTTCGACGCTCTACGGCGGCACCTATTCCCTGTTCTACACCACCCTGCCGAAGCTGGGCATCTCGGTCAGTTTTGTCGATCCGGCCGCCAGCGCGGAGGAAATCGCTGCCCAGTTTCGACCGGAAACGCGCCTGCTGTTTGCCGAAACCATCGGCAATCCGGGACTTAATGTGCTGGATTTTGATAAATTCGCCGCCGTGGCGCGCCAGCAGCAGGTGCCGCTGGTTATCGACAATACCTTTGCCACGCCCTATCTGTGTCGCCCCTTTGAGTTGGGCGCTGATATCGTGGTGCACTCGGCGACCAAGTACATCGATGGCCATGCCACCAGCCTGGGCGGTGCGGTGGTGGATGGCGGCCGGTTCGACTGGCGCTGTGGCCGGTATGCTGAACTGACCGAACCCGATGCCAGCTATCATGGCCTGCGTTACTGTGAAAAGTTTGGTGCCCAGGCCTACATCGTCAAGGCGCGGGTGCAGTTCATGCGTGATCTGGGCATGTGCGCGGCACCGCTCAACAGCTTCCTGTTCAATCACGGGCTGGAAACCCTGCCTTTGCGGATGGAGCGTCACAGCAGCAACGCTCTGGCGGTGGCACGTCACCTGCAGCAGCATCCCCAGGTCAGCTGGGTCAACTATCCAGGGCTGGAAAGCCATCCGACCTACGCGCTGGCGCAGAAATACCTGCCGCGCGGCTGCAGCGGGGTGCTGACCTTTGGCATCAGGGGAGGGGCCGAGGCTGGCCGCCGCTTCATGGAGGCGACCCGTCTGATTGCGCTGGTGGTGCATGTCGGTGATCTGCGCAGCAGTGTGCTGCATCCGGCCAGTACCACCCACCGTCAGCTGACGGAGGAGCAGCAGCGGGCCTCCGGCGTGCTGCCCGATCTGATTCGTCTGTCCGTCGGCATCGAGCATGTCGACGACCTTCTGGCCGACATCGATCAGGCACTGGCTGCCTGTTGAAGCGGCTGGCCGCTGCGCTTTTCGACAGACAGCGGCGCCGGAATGCTCTATAGTACGGCCTTTGTGAAACGGGCGGCGCGACAGCCGCGCGCCGCGCCCTGTGGTGTCTTTATGTGATGCGGGAGACTGGTTGTGTCGCAAGAGCAAGAGCAACAGCAGCCTGACCGGCCGGAGCCGGCCGGCAAGCGCGAATCCGCTGCCCTCAAGGGCATTGCCGCCCTGTTCGAACGTGACGAACTCAAGGATCTGTTTATCAAGTACCTGATCCTGATCGGCGTGATCGAGGGTTTTATTTTCTTTGTCAGTTTTTTAAGTCAGCTCGGGCCGGAGAATGTGCCCTTTCCGTGGAAGTCGTTTTTCTTCGCCGCGTTTATCGTGCCGCTGACCATCACCTTTTTGCTTGGGGTGATCGTGATCGGTTTTGACCGTTATCTTTATGGTCATCCGCCGGCCGGTGGCGCGGATAGCGGGCGTGGTGGGCTGACACCGACAGAGCAGCAGAGCCGCATTCACAAGTTTCACGCGGTGATGTATGTCATCCGGCAAGTGCCCTTTTTGCTGGGATTGCTGCTTTTGGTGGTGCTTTCGGCGGTGGTCTACAAGCTTGATGTGATTCTGGCGGTGATTGGCCATGTCGGTGAGCAGACGGCTTTCTATGTGTCTGTTGCCTTGGCGGTGCTGCTGGGCGCGGCCCTGATCATGGGGCTGATCTGGATGTTCATGAGCTATAGCCTGCGCAAGAAGAGCATGGAATACCAGTATCAGTACCGCAAAGAGGTCATCGAGCGGACCGGTCTGATCATCCTGGATGACGAGCGGGTGATGGATCAGCAGGGCAAGCTGCTGGGTCAGGAGCAGGTGCCGCTGCTGCCGCAGGAAACCCGTCGTGACGCGGCGGAACGCACACGGCGCGATGATGAAGACGTGATTCTGATTGAGGAATAAGGCGGCGTCGCCGTCGAGGTCATGCGACCCCGTTCCTGTCTGTACGGGAGCGGGGTCGTTTGCATTTGGCGCGGCGGCTGCCGGCGGAGGCGGGGGATGACGGAAGTGGCGGGGAGCAGCACGGCAGCACGACAGCAGGCGGAACCGGTGGTGGTGCGGCGGCTGGATTACCGGCCACCGGACTGGCTGGTCGACGAGGTGGAGCTGTGCTTTTGGCTCGACCCGCGGGCGACACGGGTGCAGGGCCGGCTGCGGCTGCGCCGGGCGGATGCCGGCGGTACCGCGCCTCTGCGGCTGCATGGCGGCGATCAGCCGCTGGTGCGGTTGTGTTGCGATGGGGCTGAACTGGCGTCACACGCCTGGCAACGCGATAGCGATGGCCTGACGCTGTTCGGTCTGCCTGCCGCTTGCACCCTGGAGATCGAAACCGAACTTGATCCACAGGCCAACCGGGCCCTTGAAGGGCTCTACCTGTCAGCCGGTATCTTCTGTACCCAATGTGAGGCCGAGGGCTTCCGCCGTATCCTGTTCTTTCCCGATCGGCCCGATGTGCTGGCGCGTTACACCACTACCCTGATTGCCGATGAGCGGCTGCCGGTGCTGCTGGCGAATGGCAACCTGGTGGCCAGCGGACCACTGGCCGATGGGCGTCATTTCGCCCGCTGGCACGACCCGTTTCCCAAACCGTCGTATCTGTTCGCTCTGGTGGCGGGAGAGCTGGTCTGCCGTGAGCGCCCCTACCGGACGCTTTCCGGCCGGTCGGTGCAGTTGCAGATCTATGTCGAGCCGCGCAACGCCGCCCTGTGCGATCATGCCCTGGCTTCGCTGGAGCGGGCCATGCGCTGGGACGAACAGCGCTTCGGCCTGGAATACGATCTGGAACGTTACATGGTCGTGGCGGTGGATGATTTCAACATGGGGGCCATGGAGAACAAGGGCCTCAATGTCTTCAATTCCAAATATGTGCTGGCCTGTCCGGCAACCGCTACCGATGATGACTATCTGGATATCGAGGGAGTCATCGCCCACGAGTATTTCCACAACTGGACCGGTAATCGCATTACCTGTCGCGACTGGTTTCAGCTCAGCCTCAAAGAGGGCCTGACGGTTTTTCGCGATCAGGAGTTTTCCGCCGACATGCACTCGGCCGCCATCAAGCGCATTGAGGAGGTGCGCCTGCTGCAGACCCAGCAGTTCGCCGAGGATGCCGGTCCGACAGCCCATCCGGTGCGGCCGGACTCCTACGTCGAGATCAATAACTTCTATACCATGACGGTGTATCACAAGGGCGCCGAGCTGGTCCGGCTGTTGCAGACGTTGCTGGGCTGGGAGGATTTTGTCCGCGGCATGCGCCTCTATGTTGAGCGTCACGACGGTCAGGCGGTGACCACCGACGACTTTGTTGCCGCTGTGCTCGATGCCAATCCGCAGGCCGGTATTGACCGGGAGCTGTTTTCGCGTTGGTACAGCCAGGCGGGCACCCCGCTGTTGCGATTGTCCTGGCAGCAGGATGCGGCGGCGGGACAGTGGCGGCTGCACTGTCGTCAGAGCTGCCCACCGACGCCGGGGCAGGAGCATAAACAGCCGGTCCTGATTCCCCTGCGGCTGGCCCTGCTGGATGCGTCGGGCCGGCCCTGCGGTTTGCGGCTGGCGGGCGAGACGGAGGCAGGCGCGCCGGAGCGGGTATTGCGCCTGACCGCGGCAGAGCAGGAGTTTACCTTTGTTGATCTGCCCGGCGAGGTGACGCCGTCGCTGCTGCGCGGCTTTTCGGCGCCGGTGCGGCTGGAGGCTCCGCTGACGCGGGAACAGCAGGCTTTTCTGATGGCCCACGACAGCGATGCCTTTAATCGTTGGCAAGCGGCCCAGGCCCTGCTGCTGCAGGCGCTGCTGGCCGGGCTCAAGGCGCCGGAGGGTGGGGCCGGAGAGTTGGCCGATTCTTTGTTGCTGGAGGCGTTTCATCACAGCCTGACCGACCAGACCGCCGATCCGGCGTTGCTGGCTTTGGCCCTGACCCTGCCGACGGAGGGGTATATCGCTGATCAGCTGCCGGGCGCGGTCGATCCGGCCCGCGTCCATCAGGTGCGCGAGAAACTGCGTGGTCAACTGGCCACCCGCCTGAACGATGCGTTGCTGATCTGTTATCGCCAGCAACAGGATGCCGGTCCCTATGTGTTTTCCGGTCCGGCCCTGGCCCGCCGCCGGTTGAAGAATCTGTGCCTGACCTATCTGGCGCGCAGTCCGGCCGAAGAAGCCCGTGACCTGCTGTGGCAGCAGGCCCGTCACAGTGACAACATGACCGATACCGCCGCCGCCATGGCCCTGTTGGCTGAAACGCCCGATGTCGCAGTCGATGAGCTGTTGCAGACCTTTTATCAGCGCTGGCGGCACCAGCCGCTGGTGATCGACAAATGGTTGGCCTGGCAGGCCCGTTCGCAGCGCCCCGATTGTCTGGCGCGGCTGTGCCGGCTGCTGGAAGATCCGGCTTTTTCATTGACCAACCCGAACCGGGTGCGGGCGCTGATTGGCACCTTCTGCCAGGCCAATCCGTACCATTTTCATGCCGCCGATGGCAGTGGCTACCGGTTTCTGGAGCAGCAGCTCTGCGCGATTGATGGCTTCAATCCGCAGGTAGCGGCCCGGCTGGTGTTGCCGCTGCTGCGCTGGCCGCGTTTTGAGCCTGGTCGGCGCGTTTTGATGCTGGCGGTGCTGCAGCGGCTGGCAGCACGTCAGCCGCTGTCACGCGATCTGTATGAAATGGTGCAGCGGGCCCTGGCGCAGGAAGCGGTGGACTGAGGCTGACGGAGGACGGACGATGGCGATGACCTGGCAGGTGCTGCTGCAGCGGCTCGATGAACAGCGCCAGCAGCTGGAGAAATTCGATCAGGTGGAAACACGCATTTTGGCTACGCTGGATTTTCATGCCTTTTTCGCCACGCTGCTGGCGCAGATTGAGGGCGTGTTCGGGATTCCGCTGGTCTGGTGCGTCTTGCGCCAGGACTCGACGCCTCAACAGCTGCTGGCTGAATTGCCACCGCCGGAAGGCAGTGCCTGGGCTCAGCGGCTGGTTTTGGCCGACAGCTGTCTGCTTGATCAGTTGCTGCCGCCAGCGGCGGCGGTCGTGCTGGCCGACCGGGGGCTGGAACGCTACCGGCCGCTGCTGCCGGCCGGTGTGCCCCTGCCGGGTTCGCTGGCGCTGGCGCCGATTCGGCTGGACGGAGTTTTGGTCGGTTTGCTGGCTCTGGCCGACAATGATCCGGCCCGCTTTGCACCGGATCTTGATCCGCAGCTGCTTGATCGTCTGGCGTTGAAGATTTCCCTGTGCCTGTCGAATGTCACAGCTCATGAACGATTGCGTCAGCAGGCCCGCCGCGATCCGTTGACGGGGCTGCTCAATCGCCGTGCTCTCGATATGGCGCTGGAACAGGAGTTCCAGCGTGCCAGCCGCTACCATACCGTGCTGACCCTGGTGTTTGTCGATCTGAATGATTTCAAACAGGTCAATGACCGTTACGGCCATTCCTGCGGTGATGCGCTGTTGCAGTGGGTGGCGCAGGTGTTGCGCGACTGCAGCCGTCAGACCGATTATGTGGGGCGTTATGCCGGTGATGAATTCCTTCTGCTGCTGCCACAGACCAGCCGGTCGCAGGCTTATGGCCTGATGCAGCGTGCCGAGGCGCGCTTGCGCCAGCAGCCGCTCCGTCTGGCTGGAACCGAGCTGGCCGTTTCTTTCAGTTTCGGCCTGGCCGACGGGCCGTCCCCCGCCATTGCCACAGCGGCCGATCTGGTGCGTCTGGCTGACGCTGACCAGTACCGCTGCAAGCAGGCCTATCACGGCCGCGCACCCCTTCCCTCTGCCGACCAAGGACCGTCCTTATGCATGTGACAGCAGCCCGTTTTGTCAAGAGCGCCACCCGGCCGGCCCATTACCCGGCGGCGGATTTTCCGGAGATTGCCTTTGCCGGCCGCAGCAATGTCGGCAAGAGTTCGCTGCTCAATGTGCTGCTGCAGCGGCGCAATCTGGTGCGGACCTCGTCGACGCCGGGGCGCACCCAGTTGATCAATTTTTTTATTCTTAACGAGGCCCTGTCGCTGGTCGATCTGCCGGGCTACGGTTTTGCCAAGGTGCCGCTGGCGGTGAAAAACCAGTGGGGGCCGATGGTGCAGACCTATCTGCAGTCGCGTCCCACCCTGGCGGCATTGGTGTTGCTGTTCGATATCCGGCGCGAGCCGCGCCCCGACGACCTGCAGCTGCTTGACTGGCTGGAACAGTACCAGGTGCCGACCATCGCGGTGATCACCAAGGCCGACAAGGTTGGTCGCAGCCAGTGGATCGCTCGCCGCAAGGCCATTGCCGAGGCGGCCGGTCTGCCCGTCGATGCTTTTACCCTGTTTTCGGCGCAGACCCGCCAGGGTTGTGATGAGCTGTGGGAACGCATGCAGGTGGCACTGGAGCAATGGCAGCAGAGGGCCGTCAACCTGCCGATAAACGAGACGATTGCCGCTGGTAACGAGCCCGGCGGTATGCCCGATGGCGCTTGACGCTGCCAGGTGATGAGGTTAGGCTGTGCCGACATGGCAGCACTGTGTTGCCGGCTGAACAATCAATGGGGGAACGGTCGATGATCTATGTGGTGGGCGCCGGCATCGCCGGCCAGGAAGGCTTCTGTCAACGGGTGCTGCAGCTGGTGGCCGAGGCTGATGTGCTGTACGGGCCGCCCAATCTGCTGGCCCTGTTCGCCAGGCTGCCGGCGCGTCAGGTGGCTCTGTCGGCGGATAGCGATCTCACCGCGTTGCTGGAAGAGGCCGAGGGCAACCAGGTTGTGTTGACCGCCGGTGATCCGCTGTTTTTTGGTCTCGGGCGAGAGCTGTTGCGCAATCTGCCGCGTGAAGAGCTTGAATTTGTTCCCAATGTCAGCTCGGTGCAGTTCGCCTTCGCCCGGATCAAACAGCCTTGGGACGATGCCCTGTTTGTGTCGGCGGAGGGGCGTTCGATGACCCATCTGGTGGATCGCATTGTCGCCAACGACAAGGTAGCGGTTCTCACCGATGCGCGACATACCCCGGCGGCCATTGCGGCTGAGCTGCTGCGCCGCGGCCGTGATGGTTATACGGTTTATCTGTGTGAGAATCTCGGCACTGCCGAGGAGCGCGTCGAGCAGACCAGTGTTGCCCAGTTGCCGCAACTGGTAGCGGCTCCGCTCAATGTGTTGATTTTTATCAAGTGTTACGACAGCGAGATAGACGACAGTCTGCCGACCCTGGGCATTCCCGACAGTTCCTTCATGACCGTAAAGAAGCAGATCACGCCTGAGGAGGTACGGGTGGTGGTGTTGGCCAAGCTGCGGTTGCGACAGGATATGGTGCTGTGGGATATCGGCGCCGGGAGCGGTTCGGTGAGCATTGAGGCCGATGCTCTGCTGCCCTTCGGTCGGATCTTCGCGGTCGAGCGCAACAGCGATTCATTACGTTTTTTGCGGCAGAATCTTAACAATTTTCACAGTCGCAATGTGCGTCTGGTGGAGGGTGAGGCACCGGCCTGTCTGGAGGATCTGCCTGACCCCGACCGGGTGTTCATCGGCGGGTCGGGTGGCAATCTGTGGGAGTTGCTGGAGGTGATCGACGAGCGCCTGAGCGCCTCCGGTCGGGTGGTGCTGACGGCCAGCACCCTTGATACCCTGGTGGCGGCGACCGATTTTTTCGAGAACAACGGTTATGTCATTGAGGTGGTCACCCTCAATATCGCCCGTACCAGCAGCGAAACCGATTACAAGATGTTCGAAGCCCTGAATCCGGTATATGTCGTGGTGGCCCTGAAGGAGTCGGCTTCTGCCACCCTGGCCTGATACCCTCCCGCCGACTCCGCCGCGGCCTCGCCGCCGGGCGAAACGAGCGATCCTTCCGGCTGTGGCCGGACAACAGCAACGAGGTGCAGTCATGGATGAACGTCGGCGTTACGAACGCTTTGATACCCTCAATTTTGTCTACTATGTGCTGCAGGACAATGACAGTATCCTGACGCAGGATATCGGGCGCACCCTCGATGCCAGCGCGGAAGGCCTGCTGATCCAGACCCATGAGCCGCTGGTGGCGGGATTGCGCTTGCAGCTGAGTCTGGCCCTGGCGGATGAACTGCTCGAAGCGCGGGGGACGGTGATTCATGTGGGCGCAGAGCAGGACGGTTTTTATCGCAGTGGTGTTCGCCTCGATGACCTTGACGCACATCAACAGGCCCAGTATCAGCGTTTTCTGCAGGGTTTTATCGCCGCCTGAAGGGCCCTGCCGGTCTTTTCTCGCTTTGCCGCGGCGGCCCCGCCGCTTTCCCGTCTCCTGCATTCTTCCGTACACAGTGTTCTTTTTGCCTGCGTAGCAGCAAGGCTGTGGCCTGCTTTCCCGATTGACTTTAGTGTGGTGCCTGTGGTAGTAAGCGGTGCGCTGTCTGTATAAAAATTGTATACAGTGTGGCGGATATTGCCGCTTCTGTTGTTGCCATACCCGTTCCATCCCCTGTCGACCGGTGTCGCGCTCTGTGCGGGTACCGCCTTTTTTGCTGAAGCAAGGAGTCTGTTACATGGAGAAGACCGTATCCCGCTGGGTGGTATCGTCTGTACTGGCCGTGGCCCTGCTGCTGGCTGCCGTGCCCCTGTGGGCCGATACGCAAACCTGTCTGGAGTGTCACGAAGACGTCGTGACGGCGCACGACTTCGCCGCCTCGGTGCATGGCGCCAGCGATATCGGCTGTCAGGATTGCCACGTTGTTGCTGATCTGGATGCTCACATGGAAGGTGAGGCGCTGCCGCCGGCGGTGGATTGCGCCACCTGTCACGACAGTCACAGCGCCGACCATGCCGGCAGCGTACATGCTCTGGCAGGCGTTGGCTGTGTCGAATGTCATGACGGCATCCATCGGTTGGCGGCTACGGCGGGGAACAAGCAGTCCCTGGTGAATACCTGTTCCAGCTGTCACGAAATGGACGGCTATGCCGAATCGGTGCATGGCCAGGCGGTGGCTGAGGGCAATGCTGACAGTGCCTCCTGTGGTGACTGTCACGGCGTGCATGGCGTGCAGAGTCTGTCGATGGCCGACGCCAAGACGGCGCGCCAGTTCGGCGCCGATGTCTGCATCCGTTGTCATGGGGATGAGGAAATGATGGAGCGCAACGGCGTTTATGCTCATGCGGTCCATACCTATCTGGCCAGCTATCATGGCAAGAGTTACCGTCTCGGTTACCCGGAGCTGACGGCGACCTGCGCCGATTGTCATGAGAGTCATGCGGTTTTTGGTCAGCACGATCCGCGGGCATCCATCCACGAGGACAATCGCGCTGCCACCTGTGGCAAATGTCACGAGGGTTCGACCCGCCTGTTCAGCTACTTCTATTCCCACGGCGATCACAGCGATTTCGACAACTACCCGGTGCTGGCGATCACCTTCTGGGCCATGACCACGCTGCTGATTGGTACCTTCTCGGTGTTCTGGCTTCATTCGATTCTGTGGATGATCCGTGGCCTGGCCGAGAACAAGGAGAAGAAGGCGGCGTTGGCGCGGGGCGAGGCTCATATTCACATTCCCGATGGCCACCGTGTTTACAAGCGTTTCAAGCCCTATCACATCTTCATGCACCTGCTGGTGATTATCAGCTTCCTGATTCTGTCGCTTACCGGCCTGCCGCTGAAGTTTGCTGATCAGCACTGGGCCAAGGTGATGATGGACTGGTATGGCGGTACGGCCAATGCGGCCTTCGGTCACCGGATCGGTGCCGTGATCACCTTTGTCTACTTTGGCATGGCGCTGGTGTTGAGCATTCACTTCCTGTTTATCCGCAAGGATATTCCCGGCATATGGCTGCAGCGCCTGTTCGGACCGGATTCCCTGATGCCCAACTTCCGCGACATCAAGGACGTCACCGCTATGGTGCGCTGGTTCCTCTGGAAGGGGCCGAAACCGACCTTTGAACGCTGGAATTACTGGGAAAAATTTGACTTCATCGCGGTCTTCTGGGGTATGTTCGCCATTGGCGGTTCCGGTCTGATGCTGTGGTTCCCGGAGTTCTTCGGTCTGTTTCTGCCGGGTTGGGTGTTCAATGTGGCAACCATTGTTCATTCGGACGAGGCCTTGCTGGCAACGGGCTTCATCTTTTCGGTCCACTTCTTCAATACCCATCTGCGGCCGGAGAAGTTCCCGATGGATTTCGTCATCTTCAATGGCGAGATGCATAAGGAGGAGTTTGTCGAGGAACGTGGCGACCAGTGGAAGCGCTATGAGCAACTGGGCATTACCGAGCAGTTTGTCAAGGATAAGTCGTCGAGCCCCCTGTACAACCTGATCTTGCGGACCTTTGGTTTTGTCGCTGTCGCCATCGGCGTGGTGTTGTTCGTCCTGATCCTGTTCTCGGTGCTTACCGGTAGTCACTGATGCCGCAGTGATGCTTTTACCGCGTTTTCGAACATGACTGTGCTATAAAAAAGAGGAGCCGGAGGGCTCCTCTTTTTTATGGCCGGCTCTGGCCTTGGGTCAGGAAAGGTAAGACATTATGGGGAATGGCATTTCGCTGACAGCGCTGTTGGCGCTGCTGCTCAATCTGATTGGTGGCCTGGCGGCTCTGGCCGGCATGATTCTGGTGGGGTTTTGCGGCGGGGTTGATCTGGCTGGACTGGGTGACGGTCGCAGCTTTGGTTATCTGCTGGTCTGTGTCGGCCTCTGTCTGGTGTTCGGCGCCGTGTTGCTGACCCGCTTGGCACGTCATCGCGACACGCCTGAGTCTCAGGGGTAGTGCATGAAGATCCGTTTGTCGTTGCTGGTGCGTTTCATGGCGGTCATCGGGGCCGTGCTGCTGGTCACCATGCTGGTGTTTGTGATTGTCAACGTGCGGTTGCAGCGTGAAATCACGCTGGAGAATTCCCTGCACGATGCCGATTATCTCAGCGAAGCGATCCTGCGTTCGACCTATTACCAGATGCTGACGGACGATCGTGAGATGCTTTACAAGATGATCGAGGAAGTCGGCGCCATGGATGGTATCCGCCGTATCCGCCTGTTTAATAAGGACGGTGTGGTGACCTTCTCTACCGATAAAGCAGAATTGGGGACGGTGCTGGGGCT
Organism: Desulfuromonas thiophila; assembly: GCF_900101955.1. NCBI lineage: Bacteria > Pseudomonadati > Thermodesulfobacteriota > Desulfuromonadia > Desulfuromonadales > Desulfuromonadaceae > Desulfuromonas > Desulfuromonas thiophila. Next base: position 358,478 of record NZ_FNAQ01000001.1, read on the forward strand.
GTCGGCCGAGGGCTGCAGCTTTTGCCATGTGGAGACCGGGCCACCCTTGTCCTTTGCGACCACCGCGGCCCGGGGGCGTACCTTTGTCGACGACCGGGGAGAGACCTTTCTCGGCGTGACCAAGCCGATCTACAATGAGCCCAGTTGCTACACGGGCAGTTGCCATTACCATCCACCAGATCGGGAGCTCAATGGCATTCTGGATGTGCAGCTGTCGCTGCAGAGTCGCCTGCATCAGGTCGATGTGTTTCGCAATTACTTCATCGTGCTCACCTGTGTCTTGTTGGTGCTGCTGTTTCTGGCGCTGCTGCTGTTGACTAAGCGTTTCATCATCACGCCGGTACAGGCGCTACTGGAACATCAGCGCCGTCTTTCTCTGGGGGATCTGGACGCGCAGGCCCAGATCAGCGCTTCCGATGAACTGGGGGAATTGGCCCAGGGAGCCAACGAGATGACGCGCCACCTGCGTCAGTCGCAGGAAGAGATTCGGCGCTGGGCGGCGACCCTGGAGAACAAGGTTGAGCAACGGACTCGCCAGATTCGTGAAATGCAGGGGTCGCTGGCGCGCTCCGAGAGGCTGGCGGCGCTGGGCAAACTGGTGGCGGGGATCGCCCACGAAATCAATAATCCGTTGACGGGGATTTTGATGTTTTCCTCGATGGCGGCGGAAACGCCGGAACTTGATCCGCAGGTAAGGGAGGACCTGCAGACCATTACCCGCGAAACGCAGCGCTGTGCCGGCATTGTGAGGGGGCTGCTTGATTTTGGCCGCGAGTCCATACCGCAGAAGAACTTCTGCAATATCAATGGCGTGGTAGACAAGGCGCTGGCGCTGGTCGAGCATCAGGCTCTGTTTCAGGATATTGTCATCTATCGAAACTACTGTGAGGAGCTGCCGGAGCTGGAGGTCGACCCCAATCAGCTGGAGCAGGTCTTTGTCAACATGTTCATCAATGCTGCCCAGGCCATGTCTCAAGGGGGCACGTTGACCATCGATACCTGGGAGGAGGCCGACGAGGTGCTGATCCGCATCTGTGACAGCGGCAGCGGCATACCACAGGATATCCTTGAACGGATTTTCGACCCGTTTTTTACCACCAAAGAGGACCAGGGCACGGGGCTGGGACTGTCGGTATCTTATGGCATCGTGGAAAATCACGGTGGCCGGATCGAGGTGCGCAGCACCGAAGGGGAGGGGACCTGCTTCACCATCTCGCTGCCTAAGGAATACCAGTCGTAGCGAGGGGTGACCATAACGGGACGGCTGGCAGCAGTGGGTTGTCTGCTGCCAGTATCAGAACTTGCGGTCGCGGGCGGAAATCTGCAGCTTCTTCATCAGGGCCTGGAAGTTCGGCCGCAACATGCCGACTTCTTCGGCCGCCCGGGTGATATTCCAGTCGTTGCGCTGCAAGGCTTCGAGCACAAAACTTTTTTCGATGGGAATGACGGCTTCTTCACGCAGGCGGCGTTTGATTTCTTTGAGCTCGTCGGCTGTTTTGGGGGTGTAGTCGCTGCTGCCGAGGGTTTCCGCCAGCTCTGAATCGAGAAATCCGAAATCAGCCGGCTGGATCAGGTCTTCTTCAGCCAGCACCACGGCCCGTTCAATCATGTGTTCAAGCTCGCGCACATTTCCCGGAAATTCATACTGTTCCAACAGCGCCATCGCTGCCGGGCTGACCCCTTTGATGTCCTTGCCGATTTCACTGGCGAAACGCCGCAGGAAATGGCCAATCAGGAGCGGCAGGTCACCTTTGCGGTCGCGCAGTGGTGGCATGTCGATGGGAATGGTGTTGAGGCGGAAATACAGGTCTTCGCGGAACTCTCCTTTTTCGGCCAGTTCGCGCAAGCTTTTGTTGGTAGCCGAGATCAGGCGGATGTTGATGGGCTGGGGCTTGGTGCCGCCGATGGGTGTTACCTCCCGTTCCTGGATGACGCGCAGGAGCTTGGCCTGGGAGCTGAGGCTGATGTTGGAAACCTCGTCGAGAAACAGGGTGCCGCCATCGGCAATCTTGAACAGGCCCACCTTGGTACGCATGGCGCCAGTGAAGGAGCCCTTTTCGTGGCCAAAAAGCTCGCTTTCCAGTAGGGTTTCGGCCAGGGCAGTACAGTCGATGGCAACAAAGGGCTTGTCGCGCCGCTGGCTGTTGTCGTGGATGGCCCGGGCTACCAGTTCCTTGCCGGTGCCACTTTCACCCGTGATCAGCACGGTGCTGTCGGTTGGTGCCACCTGCAGGATGCGGTTGTAGACCTTTTTCATGGCCTTGCTGGCACCGATGAAGCGGTCGAAACCCTGGGCATTACCGCTGTCGTCACCTTCCGTGTTGGCCAGTCGGTGATCGACCGCTTTGCGGATCAGGGCGCGGACCTGATCTGGCGTAAAGGGCTTGGAAAGATAATCGAAGGCACCATTCTTGATGGCGTCTACGGCGGTTTCCACCGTGGCGTAGCCGGTGATGATGATGACGGGGACATAGGGTTGCAGGATGCGGATGGATTTGAGAACTTCCATGCCACTCATGCCAGGCATCTTCAGGTCGCTGATGACGACGCTGTACTGTTCCTGCTGAATGCGTTCGAGAGCGGCGTGACCGCTGGCTACGGGATCAACCTGGTAGCCATCGCTCTGCAGGATGCGGCGGAGAGCTTCACGAATGACAGCTTCATCGTCGACGACGAGAATGCGTGGTTGCGACATGGAATAACCCCTTTGGCCGACGTCCTGCTGACGGAGTGGTGTCCGTATGCGGGATAACCCGGCACTTCTAGCCTAAAAATGTCACTTTTGTCAAGCGCCGGTCCCCGGCACAGACTTGTATAGGAAAAATATACAGGCTTTGGTGCTTCCTGTACAGTCTTGATGTTGCGCAACTTCCTGTCTTTAAGGCGGATAGTTCTTGTCCCGGCGCAGATGCTGTGTATATTGTATACAATCTTTCCGGCCCGTGTCCCCCTGCTGGGTTGCGGGGATGTTTGTCTGCCGGGTAGTATTCCCTGTAAAGCCTGTGTTTGTGGTTTTATGGTTCGCTTATTGCTTAGCGTGCGGGAGGCTGCTGGCATCAGCTGGTCGGGTTCCTCCCGTCGCACTGGGGTGTCGCACCCGCCCAACGGGTGCCTGAGTCTGTGGTGTTTTTTTGTCATGTTCGAGGAAGGAGAAATGAAGCGAGATGAAGAATTTTCTGTTGTGTAGTGCCATCGGGCTGGTTCTGGCCCTGCAGCCGGCGGGGCTTTGGGCGCTGACGGATCAGGACTGTCTGGACTGTCACAGCCTGGCCGACGAGGTCGGGGAAATGAACCATGTGGATGCTGCAATCTATCAGGGGACGGCCCATGCCGAGCTGGGTTGCTCCGGTTGCCACAGTGCCGGCGACGGGCATCCCTATGATGCGTCAGAGGTCTCTCTGACCGCTCAGTGCAGCGATTGCCACGATGGCCTGGCGGCGACCTACGCGGCCAGCAGCCATGCCGACAACGCCAGCTGTGGTGATTGTCACAATGCCCATCAGGCTCTGGCGCCGCTGAGTTTGTCGGGTGAGCAGATGAACCAGTCGTGCCAGGATTGTCATGACCATGCCGAGGTGGAGGGGTCCCATGCCCGCTGGCTGCCACAGGCCGATATTCACATCCGTGCGGTGCCCTGTGTCACCTGTCACAGCTCGTCGAAAAAGTTTGTCGTGTCGCTCTATGTTACCCAGCGTCAGGGTGGCCGGGCCTACGCTGATTACGAACTGATCAGCTACACCGATCTGCAGCAGGCCGTGGGCTCGGAGGACGTAACCGATCTGCTGGATCAGGACAACGACGGTCAGGTGTCGCTGACGGAGCTCAATGCCTTCTACCAGCGCACCGACAATCATGGGCTGCGGCTGTGGGCCATGATGACGCCGGAAAGTGTCGATCACGATTTCACCACCATGGATGATCGCTGGGACTGCACCTACTGCCATGCTGCCGGTCCCGAGGCCATGCAGCAGAGCTTTATTGCCTTTCCGCAGCCCGATGGCACCTATGGCCGGGTACCGGTTGAAGCGGGCGCGACACTTGACGCCCTGTTCGGTACCCCTGATTTTTACATGGTAGGTTCCACCCGCAGCACCACGCTCAACATTATCGGTCTGCTGATTCTGCTGGGTGGCCTGGCCATGCCGATCGGTCATGGCACCCTGCGTTTCCTGACCCGTAAAAACCGTAGAAAGGATCACTGATCATGGCTATGCAGGAACGGATTTACCTGACCCCGACCCCCGTGCGTATCTGGCACTGGCTCAATGCCCTGGGCATTGTCACCCTGTGCATCACTGGTGCCCAGATCCGCTTTCCCGAATACATCAACATCTTTGGCACCTATCGCGCGGCGGTGCGCTTGCATCACACCGCCGGTATTGTTGTGGCCATTTCCTTTTTGCTCTGGCTGTTTTACTATGGTGTCATCGCCAAGATGCTGGTGCGTCTCTATGTGCCGACAGCCGAAGACCTGAAGTATGGCGCGTTTCGTCAGGCCCTGTATTACTTCTTCCACTATTTCAGGGGTGACAAGCCCAACCCGCATCAGGAATCGCCGACCAACAAGTTCAACCCGATGCAGAAGGGCGCCTATGTGGTTATCATGATGGTGCTGGTGCCACTGGTGATCATCACGGGTTTGATCCTGATGAATCTGGGGCCTCTCAGCTCTCTTGCGCACCTGCTCGGCGGTGTGCGGGTAGTGGCCGGTATTCATTTCCTGTTGGCTTGTGCCTTGGGAGCCTTCCTGCCGACCCATTTTTATCTGGCGACTCTGGGCCATACCCCGTTTGCTCACTTCAAACCCATGTGGACGGGCTGGGAAGAACCGCACGGTCACGAGTAACGGTTTTTCGGACGGTCTTTGCCTGCTCCTGGTTGATTGCGGGGCGGGCGGAGGCCGGGCTCCAGCGGTCCGATGCGCTGCCGCCGCGTCGGCATCCGTTAACAGCGGCCGGCATCATTTCCTGAAATGACAGCGAAGCGGAGATTCCGCTTCGCTGTCTTGTCACTCGAAGTCGAGGATTCAGTCATGTCCAAGCCGCTTGCACATAAAACGCTTTTGCCGGTGGCCATCATCCTGACGGCCTTTGTCACCCTGTGCTTTGTTCTGCTTTACAGTTATGTGCGCAGCCTTATGGTTGATGCCGCCGTCGGCCGTACGCTGTGCATGGCGCAAACGGTGGCGCGTTCAACCAGTTACGACATGTTGCATAACGATCATGCGGCTCTGGCCTACATGGTGGAGAATATCGGCAGCAACCCCGATGTGGTCCATTTGCGAATTTTCGATAAGAAGGGCGTGGTGCGTTTCGCCCGGGATGAGCGCGAGGTCGGGCAACTGGTGGACATGCGGGCAGAAAGCTGCACCATCTGCCATAATGAGGACATACAGCTGGATGGCAGCCAGACCGAGCGGGTGCGCTATTTCAGTGGCGTCACTGGTGAGCGGGTGCTTGGCGTGACGGTTCCCATTCCACGGCAGCAGGGGTGTGTGACTGCCAACTGTCATGCGGGCAGTGAGGGACTGTCTTTGCTCGGGACGGTAGATGTTGGCGTGTCGCAGCGGCCACTTGAACGCAACATGGGCCGCATTGGCAAGGCGCTATTCGGGTTTTGGCTGATGGTGGTGGTGTTGGCGGTGGGACTGCTGTCGGTCATTATCCAGAAAAATATTCTGGTTCCTGTTGCCAACCTGATCCGTTACAGTAAGGACGTCAGTCGGGGCGCGCCGCTCAGCGTGGCTGAACCTGATGACTGCCATGAGTTTCAGTTTCTAGCCCGGCTGATCCGCGATTTAAGCCGGCCGGGGAAGTCGGATGAAGAGCCGCGCTGACCAGCGCCTCAGCCACACTGCCTGCAAGCCTTGAGAGCGACTCCATGGCGACAGAAGAAAAGAACCTGTCGGATCGGCAGGATGTCTTGCGTCAGCCGCGTCAGCGGCAGGCCCGGATACAGGCGCACATCGATGCCCTTCATTTCCTGTCGCGGCAGGGGCTATTGGCCATGGCGGTTTTCTTTGCGATCAGTCTCGTGGCTGTCTATTTTCAGGACAGCAACATCCTGGCTTATGCTTCTCCCAAAACCCGCGATCTTTTAGGTAAGCCCCCTTCAGCCGGCCTGATCAATATTGCCTTGGCTGTCTACAGTTTTTCCGCCCTGATTCTGGCACTGGCCCGCCTGTCGGAGCAGACCGAGCGGTATCGTGGCTGGCCGCATGTCGGTTATCTGACAGTCTTCTATATCTTCTATGCCTTTGATCAGGCCCTGCGCGTTAATGCCGTGGCTGTCATTATTGCCGGCAGCACCATTTTGGGGCTGGAATACTACAGCACCTGGAGCTATGCGCGGGAAGCCATCCGGCGCGAGAAGGCCATCCTGCGCAAGTTGCAGCAGTCATCCTCCCCAGACGGCGATCTCTCTTCGCCTTCATCCACCGAATAAGACGGGTATTTGTCCTGGCGTTTAGCCGCGATGACTAACCAGGGTGTGCCCGTTATTTATCAGGGTCGCTGGTATACTGAGCGATTGCTGGCGGTCGAGCTAGGCGACGTCTTCGGCGTCTTCCGGCGTGCTGTTGAGATGTAACCGGCAATGCTGACAGTGTCTGCTCCAGGAAGTCGTCAGACCGCGCATGTGGAAGAACTGGCCACAGCGCGGACAGCGGCTGAAACTCACACCGACACCGGCGCCGCCGGCAGCCAAGAGCCAGAGAATGCCGACAGTGATGGCGGCGGCCTGCCCCTCGGCCAGAATCAATGCCAGGCTGATAGCGGGCAGATAGCTGATAAAGACGGACCAGAGAATCAGACGCTTTTTGCGCAAAGCCGCCAGTTGAGAGACGAAAGCCGTACGTTCCGCAGAGTTCATGGCAGATCCTTCGATGAAAAAGGGGCTGGCTTGAGCGTGAGCGGGCTGCGACGAATGATTGCTGTTCGCGCCGGCGGAGCTCGATAGAAAGCCGTTTGAGTTACTGTAGTGCAAAAGCTGTGGGAGGTGAAGACCTTAGCTGGTCGCCTGTGTGAAAAAAGGGGGGTGTATATTTCTTCAGGGCAGAAGAAATGACGCGGAGAATCGGGCTGTTGGCTCTGCCGGCGGTGCCCTTTGGTCGCTGCCGGCGCTGTTGACTGTATAATGTGCGCATACAGGCGGTTGACCTGCCGCTGCCACCGCTGGAGGCAGCGGCAGGTCAACTTGGCCAGATTTCAGGTCAACGGTACAGGTTGATGGTTGTTTTTACTGCACGGCATTTTCATTGCATCTGCCAAAACCACTCTGAGATAGCTAGCGGCTGACGTGCTTCAGGTCGCCGCTGCTGCGACAATGGCGTCTGCTGGAGTTGGCGCCAAACCATTCGCTTTCACGGGCTGCTGGTTCGGTCGTTCCGTAACCGGCCTGCCGCTGAAGGTTTAAAGGAAGGTTAAACATGTCTAGGTTGCAGTGGTTTTTGGTTCCTGTTTTCTTTCTGATGTCGGTCAGCCCGGTTTTGGCAGCCATGACGCTCAAGGCTCGCGGCGTTAGTTTGCTGGTTTGGCTGTTTGTTGGTTTTATCGCCATGTTTATTGCTTCCCAGATTGTTCCGGGCCTTTTGCATTGTCTGGCGTTGCTGCGTAATTTATTCAAGGGGAAACGACTGGTGTAGCGGCGCGGGTTGCGCCGGGTATCCATATAAATGTTCTCTGAGCGGAGCCGGCCTTGGGCCGGCTTTTTTTGTGGTGCGCCCGGCACCCGACGATTGCAAGGAGAGGGTTTTTTGCTCACCCTCGTTCAGGGTTGGTGAACTGACCTGAAATCATGAGGGTTTAGCAGGCTTGTCCACACGGCTGTCAACGGTTTTTTAACAATATGTTGTATGTCGGCTGGCTAGTGGTCACTAGATGTTGTGTTTAGGCCCTTTACTTTGTCGAAGGCTGTGGTAGAGTGCGATCCGTTGATTCTTTTTCACGGAAGGAGCGAGGTCGTGCACTATATTCGCAAGCGTGACGGGCGTCTGGTGCCCTTTGAGCAAAGCAAGATCACTGCTGCCATCCAGAAAGCGGTGCGGGCCGTTGGTGGCCAGGATATGGCCAAGGCTGAGCAGATCGCACGGCAGGTGGTCGGTATTCTCGAGGTGATCTACAAAGGCAGCCGGGTCCCGACGGTGGAGAACGTGCAGGATCTGGTTGAAAAACAACTGATTGAAAGTGGCCATGCTCGCACGGCCAAGGCCTACATTCTCTACCGGCAGCAGCACGAGCAGTTGCGCGCCACTCGAACCTTTATGCAGCAGTCCATTGAGGCCATCGACTCCTATCTGACCCAGGAAGACTGGCGGGTCAAGGAGAATGCCAACATGGGCTATTCGCTGCAGGGTCTTAACAACCATATCGCGGCCAATATCACCAGTAATTACTGGCTCAACAAAATCTACCCGCAGGCGGTTTCCGACGCGCATCGCCAAGGAGATTTTCACTTGCACGATCTTGGCATGCTGTCGGTTTACTGTTGCGGTTGGGACCTGAAGGATCTGTTGCTCAAGGGCTTTACCGGCGCCTACGGCAAGGTGCAGAGCGGTCCAGCCTGTCATTTCCGCACGGCGCTGGGGCAGGTGGTGAATTTTTTCTATACCCTGCAGGGCGAGGCGGCCGGCGCGCAGGCTTTTGCCAGTTTCGATACCCTGCTGGCGCCCTTTATCCGCTTTGATGGCCTGGGTTACAACGAGGTGAAACAGGCCATGCAGGAGTTCATCTTCAACATGAATGTGCCGACCCGGGTCGGCTTCCAGACGCCATTCACCAATATTACCCTTGATCTGAGGGTGCCTCGAACCATGGCGCACGAGGCGGTGATCGTCGGCGGGCGGCTGCAGGACGCTGTTTATGGCGACTTCCAGGCCGAGATGGACCTGTTTAACCGAGCTTTCTGTGAGGTGATGATGGCGGGCGATGCTTCTGGCCGGATTTTCACCTTTCCCATTCCCACCTACAACATCACCGCCGATCTTGACTGGGACAGCGAGCGGTTGCGGGCCGTGTGGGAGATGACGGCCAAATATGGCACGCCCTATTTCAGTAACTTCATCAATTCCGACATGGATCCCGAGGATGCCCGTTCCATGTGCTGCCGCCTGCGGCTTGACAACCGCGAGTTGCGCCGTCGTGGTGGGGGGTTGTTCGGCTCCAACCCGCTGACCGGTTCTGTTGGTGTGGTCACCCTCAATCTGCCGCGGGCCGCCTATCTGGCCGGCAGTCGCGAGGCGTTCTGGCAGCGTCTTGCCGAGCTGATGCAACTGGCCAGCGATTCGCTGGAAATCAAACGCAAGCAGCTGGAGCGGTTCACTGAGGAGGGGCTTTATCCCTACAGTCGTCACTACCTGGCCGATATCCGTCAGCAGCGCGGTCGTTACTGGGACAACCACTTCTCCACCATTGGCCTGATCGGTATGCACGAGGCCGCGCTCAATCTGCTGGGTTGCGGTATTGACAGCCCGGCAGGTCGTGAACTGGCGCAACAGACACTGGAATTCATGCGTCAGCGGCTGGAGGCTTTTCAGGAACAGACCGGTCACCTCTACAACCTGGAAGCAACCCCGGCCGAAGGTACCAGCTTCCGTCTGGCGCGGGGGGATCGCGACCAGTTTCCGGACATTCGCACCTCCGGGACCAGTGAGCCCTATTACACCAACTCCACTCAGCTGCCGGTGGGTGTGACGGATGACATCTTTCAGGCGCTGCAGCATCAGGATGGACTGCAGACCCGCTATACCGGCGGTACCGTGTTCCACGGCTTTCTTGGTGAACGACTGGAGGACTGGCGCAGCGCGCGATTGCTGGTGCGCCGTATTGCTGAAAACTTTCATTTGCCATATTTTACCATCAGTCCGACCTTTACCATCTGCCCGGTGCATGGCTACATCGCCGGCGAACATTTTACCTGCCCGCATGGCGCCGCCGAACAGGCGGCCTGATCCGGCCGGACAAAACCAACAAGGAGTTGAGCGATGAGCGACAAATGCCAGCAGAAAACCGAGGTCTATTCCCGCGTGTGCGGCTTTTTCCGGCCGGTACAGCAGTGGAATCGTGGCAAACAGGAGGAATTTCAGCAGCGGCGTGAATACCGGCTCGACAGCGAGCGCGGCCAGCGCTGAGACGTTCCATGGCCATCAAGGGTTTCCAGGGCACCAGTCTGCTTGACTATCCCGGCCGGATTGCGTCACTGGTGTTTTTCGCCGGCTGCAACCTGCGCTGTCCCTACTGCCACAATCCCGGCCTGGTCGAGACACCAGAGCAGTATCCCGATATAGCACTCGACGAGGTTGTGGCGCTGGTAGCCCAGCGGCGTGGTTTCATTGACGGAGTGGTCATTTCAGGCGGTGAGCCAACGCTTGATCCATTGCTGGTGGAACTGGCGACCGAGCTCAAGGGGCTGGGTTTGCAGGTCAAGCTGGATACCAATGGGTTGGCGCCGGCGGTCTTGGAGCGGTTGCTGGATCAGGGGTTGCTCGACGCGGTGGCGGTCGATCTCAAGACGGCGCCGGAGCGCTACCCGGAGCTTGGCGCCGGGCCGACAGCGGCCTTGGCTCTCAAGCAGACCCTGGCGTTGTTGCAACAGGCTCCGGTCGCGCTGGAATACCGCACCACCTGTATGCCGGCCCTGGTTGGGGCTGCCGACATTGCGGCCCTGGGACCGCTGGTGCAGGGTTGTCCGCTCTGGGTTCTGCAGCAGTTTGTTGCCGAACATGCCCTGAGTCCGGCGGCGCGCAGCTCTGTGCCGTACTTGCCGGAACAGATGCAGGAGTTGGCGGTACAGGCGGCGGCCTATGCCTGCCAGGTGCAGGTGCGCGGCCTGTAATTTGGCCAATGGCCCGTTCGGGCGGGAGAGAAGAATGGAAACCCGGCAGCTGATCAGGCTGCCGGGTTTTTTGTGTCGACCTCTTGGTCGGCGGAATTGAATCCGCTGGCGCGGTTGTGGTAGCCTTGGGCGCTTTATCAGCGTGCGCCGCTTGTGACCGACGCCGGATTCTGGAGGAATGTAAATTATGAAGATCACCACTACTGATGTTGCTGCTGTGGCCCGTTTGGCGCGGCTGGAGTTCGATAGCGGGGAGCTGGAAACCCTGCGGGACCAGCTTGAGCGTATTCTCGATCATGTTGAACAGCTTAATGCTCTGGACACCGGGGTCGTCGAGCCCATGGCTCATGCCCTGCAGATGGAAAATGCCTTTCGGCCGGATGCGGTGACGCCATCGCTGTCGCTAGAGCAGGCCCTGGCCAATGCTCCCCAGGCGCTGGAGGGCTGCTTCGGTGTGCCCAAGGTTATTGAATAACAGCAGGAATCACAGACGTGCAGGGGTTTACAGCCCCAGGAGAGAGCCCCAATGGATTTGACCCACCTGACCATCACGGAGATGCAACAGCAGCTTGACAGCGGCGCGCTGCGCTCTGTCGATTTGACCCAGGCTTTTCTTGACCGCATCGAACAGACCGATGCGCGGATCAATGCGTTTATCACGCGCTGCCCGCAGCAGGCTTTGCAGGCCGCCGAACGGGCCGATGCGGCCCGTGCTGCCGGTCCGGTTGCGCCTCTGTGCGGCATTCCGCTGGCGCTGAAGGATGTGCTGGTGACTGAGGGGGTCCGCACCACCTGCGCCTCCAAGATTCTGGGCGATTTCGTGCCACCTTACGACGCCACGGTGGTGCGCCGGCTCAAGGCGCAGGGCGCGGTGATTCTTGGCAAGCTCAACATGGACGAGTTTGCCATGGGCAGTTCCAGCGAGAACAGTGCCTTTGGGCCGGTGCGCAATCCCTGGAATACCGACTGTGTGCCGGGTGGCTCATCTGGTGGCAGCGCTGCCTGTGTCGCGGCCCGCCAGGCGCCGGCCAGCCTGGGCACCGATACCGGCGGCTCCATCCGGCAGCCGGCGTCCCATTGTGGCGTTGTCGGTCTCAAGCCGACCTATGGCCGGGTATCGCGTTATGGCATGATTGCCTTTGCCTCATCCCTCGACCAGATCGGGCCGTTGACCCGCAGCGTGCGTGATAGCGCCCTGCTGCTGGGTGCCATTGCCGGGCATGATCCGGCCGATTCCACCAGTGCCCGGGTCGAGGTGCCCGATTATCTGGCAACGCTGGCGCAGGGTGTGGCCGGTCTACGTATTGGTCTGCCGCGTGAATACTTTATCGAGGGACTTGATCCCCAGGTGCGGGCCGCCCTGGAGGCCGCGCTGGCCACCTACCGCGAACTGGGCGCCGAACTGGTCGAGATTAGCCTGCCGCATACCGAATACGCCGTGGCCTGCTACTATCTGGTGGCCACCGCCGAGGCATCCAGCAACCTGGCCCGCTTTGATGGCGTGCGCTATGGCGCGCGGGTCGATGCCGGCAAGGGGCTGGCGGCGCTGTACAGTGCCACCCGCAGTCAGGGCTTTGGTGACGAGGTCAAGCGACGCATCATGCTGGGCACCTATGCGCTGTCGAGTGGTTATTACGATGCCTATTATCTCAAGGCCCAGAAGGTACGCACCCTGATCCGGCAGGATTTCGAACGCGCTTTCGCCGAGGTGGATTGCATTCTGACGCCGGTGGCGCCGACGCCGGCCTTCGCTCTGGGCGAAAAGGCTCAGGATCCGTTGACCATGTATTTGTCGGACATCTTCACCCTGTCGGCCAATCTGGCGGGCATCTGTGGTCTGAGCCTGCCTTGCGGGCTCTCCGCTGCCGGGTTGCCCATCGGGTTGCAACTGCTCGGCCGGCCCTTCGGCGAGGCCACGTTGCTGCGCTGCGGTCAGGCCTTTGAGCAGGCCACGGCCTGGCATCAGCGCCTGGCACCGCTGTAGCCGCTGTTTTCCTCTTTCAGCCGCCCTGTGGGGCACTGAACTGAAAAGGTTGAAACGACAATGAGATCAGGTTACGAAATCGTTATCGGGCTGGAGGTGCATGTCCAGCTGACCACCCAGTCGAAAATCTTCTGCGGCTGCTCGACCCGCTTTGGCAATGCCCCCAACAGTCAGACCTGTCCGGTCTGCCTGGGGCTGCCGGGTGCCCTGCCGGTGCTTAACCAGCAGGTGGTCGAATATGCCATTCGTGCCGGTCTGGCCACCAACTGCCGTATTGCCGGCCGCAGTGTCTTTGCCCGCAAGAACTATTTTTATCCCGACCTGCCCAAAGGTTACCAGATCTCACAGTTTGAGCTGCCCATCTGCGAAGGCGGTTATCTGGATATTGAAACCAGCGAGCGCGGTCCGCGTCGTATCGGTATCACCCGCATTCACATGGAGGAGGATGCCGGCAAGCTGCTGCACAGCGAGGCGCCGGGCGTCGGCAGCCTGGTCGATCTCAATCGTGCCTGTACGCCGCTGCTCGAGGTCGTGTCGGAACCGGACATGCGCAGCAGTGACGAGGCCATCGCTTATCTGAAAAAGCTGCGCCAGATCGTCATGTACCTGGGAGTGTGTGACGGCAACCTGGAGGAGGGTTCTTTTCGCTGCGATGCCAACGTGTCGGTGCGGCCCGTTGGGCAGCAGGAATACGGCACCCGCGCTGAATTGAAGAACATCAACTCATTCCGCTTTATCAAGGAGGCCATCGAATACGAGGTCGACCGCCAGATTGAACTGATTGAGGATGGTGGCAAGGTGGTGCAGGAAACCCGCCTGTTCGACAGCGCCAGCGGCACCACCCGCAGCATGCGCGGCAAGGAGGAAGCACACGATTACCGCTATTTCCCCGATCCTGATTTGCTGCCGTTGCTGATCGATGCCGACTGGGTCGAGCGGGCACGGGCGGCCCTGCCGGAATTGCCCGATGTTCGCCGTCAGCGCTTTGTCGAGCAGTTCGGTCTGCCTGATTACGATGCCGAGGTGCTCACGGCCGATAAGGCTCTGGCCGATTATTTCGAGGACTGCGCCGCCCGGCATGGCGATGCCAAGCTGTGTTCCAACTGGGTGATGGGCGAAATCCAGCGCCTGCTCAACGATTCGGGTCTGGGCATTTTGCAGGTGCCAGTTTCCGCTGAACGGCTGTGCGGGCTGCTGAACCGCATCAGCGACGGAACCATCTCGGGCAAGATCGCCAAGACGGTCTTTGAGCAGATGTGGCAGAGCGGTGATGAGGCCGATGTCATTATTGAGGCCCAGGGCCTCAAGCAGGTCTCCGACAGCGGTGCCATCGAGCAACTGGTGGACGAGGTGATTGCCGCCAATCCGGCTCAGGCCCAGGAATTTCGCGACGGTAAGGACAAATTGCTGGGCTTCTTTGTTGGCCAGATCATGAAGGCCAGCAAGGGCAAGGCCAATCCGGCCATGGTGAATGAACTGCTGTGCCGTAAGCTGCGCGGTGAGACAGCCTGAGGAGAACGGCGCAATGGCGATAAAACCGATCCTGTTTGAAGACGGCATCTGCCGCATGATTGATCAGCGGCTGTTGCCGGCTGAGGAACTTTGGCGCGACTATCGCGACGATGGTGCCATTGCCGAGGCGATTCGCACCATGGTGGTGCGCGGCGCGCCGGCCATTGGCATCGCGGCGGCCTATGGTGCGGCTTTTGCCGCCGCTGCTCTGGCGTCACAGTCTCTGCCTGTCGCCGAGCGGTTGCACCAGTTTCGCCAACGCTGCCAGCACCTGGCCGCCACCCGGCCGACGGCGGTCAATCTGTTCTGGGCGTTGGCACGCATGGAGCGGCTGGCCGAGGCCACCAGCGCCCTGGCGCCACTGGACTGGGCGGCCGGGTTGCGCCAGGAAGCCTGCCGCATTGACGCCGAGGATGAGCTGATCAATCGTGCCATGGGGCGGCATGGCCAGGCGTTGCTGTCGCAGCAGGGTACGGTGCTGACCCATTGCAATGCCGGCGCCTTGGCTACCGGTGGCTATGGCACCGCGCTGGGGGTGATTCGCGCAGCGATCGAGGCCGGCAAGCAGATTGATGTGGTGGCCGATGAGACACGACCGTTCTGGCAGGGGGCACGCCTGACCGCCTGGGAATTGCAGCGTGACGGCATTGATGTGACGCTGATCTGCGACAATATGGCTGGTTATCTGATGCAGCAGGGCCGCATTGACGCGGTAATTGTCGGGGCCGACCGCATCAGCGCCAATGGCGATGTCGCCAACAAGATCGGCACCTACAGCGTGGCTGTGCTGGCCCAGGCCCATGGCATTCCTTTCTATGTTGCTGCGCCCCGTTCGACCATTGATCTGAGTCTGGCTGACGGCAGCGCCATTCCCATTGAGGAGCGTGATCCTCGCGAAGTGACGCACTGTGGCAACCAGCAGTTGGCGCCGGCCGGGGTGGCGGTGTACAACCCGGCCTTTGATGTCACGCCGGCGCGGCTGGTCAGTGCCATTATAACTGAGGTGGGGGTTGCCCGCGCAGACTATCGGACACAGTTGGCGGAGCTGATGGCACGTCCGCCGTTGTGCGGTCATGTCTGAGCAATTGTTGGCTCAACTGCTGACCCTGCCGCCCGCCGAACAGCTCGCGGCCTGGGAGGCGCTGGCCTGCGCCTGGGGCTTTGCCGATGCGCGGAAAAGCGCTATCAATCTGGCTGACCTGGCGGAAAAGTTGCCCGATCCGGTTTTGCTGGCTGCTGTGGCGCGCCAGGCCCTGGGCAGCGCTGATCCCGACATGGCGCTTAACCATCTGGAGCGTTGCAGCCAGCAGCAGAACGCAGCCCTGCTGCGCCAGTGCCTGCAGCAGGAGCATCCGCGCGCGGTGCTGCTGACCCTGCTGGGAGCCTCGTCATTTCTCACCGGTACCCTGTGTCGCTTCCCGGCCCTGTTTGGTGAACTCTTTGTCGAAGGAGAGATTGATCAGGCCAAGGACAGCACCCTGATGCGGACGCAGATCGAGCAGCGTCTCGACTCTGCCTGTGATCTGGCCGGCCTGCAGCGGGTGCTGCGGCAGTATAAGCAGCGTGAGATCCTGCGCATTGCCGCTCGCGATCTCAGTGGGCTGGCGTCGCTGCAGGAGGTGACGGCGGAGCTTTCCAATCTGGCGGCTGCCAGCCTGCAGGTTGCCTGCAGTCAGTGCGAACGGTTGTTGCAGCTGGAATACGGCGTACCGCAGGTGGCTGCCGGTGAGCCACTGGAACCGGCTTTTACCGTGCTGGCCATGGGTAAATTTGGTGGCTGGGAACTCAATTTTTCTTCTGATATCGATTTAATCTATTTCTATGCCACCGCTCAGGGACGCACCAGCGGCATTGACGGCCGTGGAGACAGCCGCATTGAACTGCACAGCTACTACGTCAAGTTGGCCGAACGGGTGACCCATGCTCTGGCGCAGGTGACCGAGGATGGTTTTGTCTTCCGGGTCGATCTGAATCTGCGGCCCGAGGGTCGCAGTGGCGAGCTGGCCTGCTCGCTGGCGGCAGCAGAGAGCTATTACGAAAGCTGGGGGCAGAACTGGGAACGCTGTGCGTTGATGAAGGCCCGGCCGGTTGCTGGCGACATCGCTTTGGGTCAGCGTTTGCTCAAGTCGCTGGAACCCTTTATTTATCGGCGCTATCTCGATTACGGCATGGTCGAGGATCTGCGGCAGATGAAGCTCAAGATCGATAACAGTCTGACGCGGGAGAAGGAAAGCGAAAACAATCTGAAGCTGGGTCGGGGCGGTATCCGCGAGATCGAGTTCTTTGTTCAGGCGCTGCAGCTGATCTATGCCGGCAAAAATCCGCATGTGCGGGAACGCAGCAGTCTCAAGGCTCTGGAATGTTTGCTTCAGGAGGGCTTTCTCAGCCCGGCTGATGCCGCTACGTTGCATGATGCCTATGTGTTTCTGCGCACCGTCGAGCATCGCATCCAGGTGCTGCAACAGCAGCAGACCCACAATCTGCCCAACCGACCCCAGGAACGGGCGCATCTGGCACGGCGGTGCGGTTTTGATAGCTGTACAGACTTTGAACAGAGGCTGGAGCACCACCGTCAGGCGGTGATGCAGCTGTATCGTGGGTTGTTTTTTGCCGGTGAGGAGCAGCCCGAACAGGAATTTTCGCCCGAGGTGCGGTTGCTGCTTGATCCTGAAGCGGATGCCGATTTGCTCAAGGATGTTCTCGAAGCCAACGGTTTCCGCCAGGTCGACGCTGCCTGGGAGACCCTGGCACGCCTGCGGGATGGCAAGATGGGCCCACCCATGACCCGGCGGGCCCGCCGTGCTTACGAACAGATTCTGCCGCTGCTGGTGCAGGAACTGCTCGCCTCGCCGCAGCCTGATCTGGCGTTGCGCCATCTGGAAAATTTTTTGCTGGGCCTGCGGGCGCCAGCGACGTTTTATGGTTTGCTGGCAGAGCATCCCAAAACCGTCGCCTTGCTGATCAGCTTGTTTGCTACCAGTACCTTCCTGTCGCGTTTCTTTACCCTTCATCCCGATTTGATTGATTGTTTGGTGTCCAGCAGTCATGCCCAGACCTATAAATCGATTGAAGAGCAGCGTGCCGAACTCAGTCAGCGGCTGGCGGCTTATGAGGACAATTACGAGATGCAGCTGGATGTACTGCGGCGCTTTCGTAATGAAGAGTTTCTTCGAATCGCCTTCAATGATTTGCAGGACAGTGCCGCCCTGGCCAGCAGTACCCAGCAACTCAGCACCCTGGCACAGGTATGCCTGGAGCAGGCCGTGCGACTGGCGCAGGATGAGATGCTGCCCCGTTTCGGTTTGCCCGGCAGTCTGACGACACAAGGCGTTTGGCAGCAGGCGGAGTTTGCTGTGCTGGGACTGGGCAAGCTTGGCGGGATGGAACTGAACTACCATTCCGATTTGGATATCATCTTTATTTACGATGGGCCGGGTCAGACTCGGCCGGCGGCCCAGACTGACCCGGCGCGCTTCCGCGCGCTGAGCAATCAGGAATATTTTTCCCGTCTGGGCCAGCGCATCATTTCCGTGCTGACATTGGTGACACGGGAAGGGCGGGTCTACGAGATCGATACACGGCTACGGCCGTCGGGCAACCAGGGACCTTTGGTGACCAGTTTGCCCGCTTATGAGGACTATCACCAGCATCAGGCCCAGTTGTGGGAGCGCCAGGCCTTGACCAAGGCGCGGGTGGTGGTGGCGTCTGCCGCCATGCGGCGCCGCATCGACGCCGTCAATGCCCGTATGACCTGGGAAAAGCCCCTGCCGGTCGAGCTGGCGCAGGAGATCTGTCGCTTACGCGACCGGATGGAAAAGGAAATTGCCCGCGAGGATAGTGGTCGTTTCAATATCAAGACCGGTCGTGGTGGGCTGGTGGATGTTGAGTTTATTACCCAGTATCTGCAGCTGTTGCATGGTCAGGCTCACCCGTCAGTTCGCAGCCCCAATACCCTCGAAGCCCTGGAGGCGTTGCGACAGGCAGGTGTACTGGCGGGCTGCGCTGCCGATAGCCTGATGCAGGGGTATCGTTTTTTGCGGCGGTTGGAAAATAAACTGCGTCTGTTACACGATCAGTCGATCAGCGAGATCAGCCCGGAACCCCTGCAGCTACGCAAGCTGGCCCGCCTGCTGGGTTATGAAGGCACCCTGGGACCACCAGAGGAGCAGTTTCTCGAAGCGTATCGGACGACTACCGAGGGGCTGCGGTCCCTGTTTGAACGTTATCTGTGTCCGGCTGCGACGGAGGAGGGAGAGTTGCAATGTTGAGTCTGCGATTGTTATTTCTACTGGCTGCTGCTGTGTCACTGAGCGCCTGTGGCTGTCTCGATATCCCCTGTCTGTGATGGTGCTGGCCATAGCTTGCGATCGAGCAGGTGGCGCGGCTGGACATTGGCCAAGGCATTGAGCAGGCTGTTGCGTACCTGCGGGATGTCCTGCTCCAGCTGGTCGAGCAGGGTTTTCATGGCCTGGCGTTTCTGATCGATCAGCGCTTCTTGGGGGCAGTTACAGCTTTGGGTTACGAGGCCGCTGCTGCTGATCCAGCGCTGAATCAGTGCTTCAGGGACATAGATCAGCGGCCGGATTACGCGATGGCGGCCGTTGTCGGCTAGCAGGCTGGCGCTCATGGCACTGAGGCTGCCGCTGTAGAACTGGTTGAGCAGCAGGGTTTCGAGGGCATCGTCCCGATGATGGCCCAGGGCCAGGACATTGCAGCCCAGCGTGTCGGCGGCACCGTATAGGGCGCCGCGGCGCAGGCGGGCACAGAAGGCGCAACAGGCACTGCCTGGGCGTAGATGTTCACGGATGACGTTTGCATGCTCTGTCGCGATAATGTGCAACGGCAGGTTGTAACGTTGTTCGACACTTTGCCGCAACGCCGCGTGATCGAATCCGCCGAAGCCCGGATCAACAATGGCCGGCTGCAGCTGGTAGCAAATGGGCGCCTTTTTCTGCAACTGCACCAGCACCTCAAGCAGGGTCCAGGAATCCTTGCCCCCGGAGAGGGCGACCAGAACGCGGTCATCGGGGCGCAGCAGCGCGAAATCGCCGATGGCCTTGCCGGCCAGCCGTTGGATGGCGGACAGTGCTTGCGCTGTTTTGTTATGCATGGCTGTTTGATCCTGTGTTGTGGCAGAGGGAGAGATTGCTTTCATAGAAAAAGCCCGGTCCTGCGACCGGGCTTTTTGTGGTTCCTGCTTCAGGCTGCCGCTTATTGCGGGTTGCCTGATGGATAGGTGGTGGGCTTGGATTTCTTGTCGAGACTGATGATCTCCTGCCACTCCCGCCACAGAACCGCACCGGACATGGTACCGAAGGGCTTGTACCACAGCTGTACCGTTACGTCCATTTCACGTTCGGCAGCAACCTGAGCAGTTTTACCGTCGTCGGTTTCAATTTCTTCAACCGGGAAGAAGATGTCAAAGCGTTCTTCGACCTTCTTGCCCGGATGCAGACCGGTGTCTTCCAGAATAGAGCTCTTCTCATAGGGGCCACGGCCCATGTTGTTCCCGCGGGCCATCAGGCGCGGGGTCGGCATGTAAATAACTTCTTCCTCAAACAGTTCATCATCTTCTTCAGTGGTCGCTTTTACCGACAGAACCAGTCGGTTGGGGGTCGGTCAGCCATCGGGGATGCCGTGGCCGGAACGGTTCACCATTTCGACATTTACCACAGCCTTGGGACGCAGGGTACTGCCGTCAAGCCATTGAGAGGCATAGGCATGGACCTTGAAATCCAGCGCCATATCGATCATGGTCGGATCGCTGTAGCTGAGAATCTTGTGGCCCAGGCCACTCTTGTGCATATGGCATTCTTGGCAGGACTCCTGGCCGCCATCGGCACGGTAGGCCCACATATAGCTGCCATAGGCGGTGGCACACTGGGTCGGATTCTCAAGCTCCAGATTCGGACCCATGCCATGGCATTGTCCGCAGAAGATCGACTCGTCCATGATGAGGCTGCGCTTCATTTTTGTGAATTTTTCATCGTCATGAGCGCCGTCATTGAGACCGTAGACGACATTATGCTGTGGATAGCCATCGGTCCATTTGTGGGTGATCGCCATGCGGTTGTGGCACACCAGGCAGTTGATGTTCAGGCTGGTCAGGGTTTTTTCGTGCTTATCACGCGTCGCAAGCGCTTTTTTATTTTCTGGGTCCTTGACGGCTGCGACCGCTGCGTCATACCACTCCAGCAGAGTTTCTGCCAATTCCACGGCAACCTTGTCCTCGGCATCGGCCAACTGTGGCAGGTGGCACTTCATGCAGCCCATCCAGTGCTCAACCTTGATATCCTTGGTTTTCTCGACCCCTGAGTATTCCCAGGACATGAAGCCGTTTTTCATGGCGGTAATCATGGTGGCGGCAGCACGACCCGTACCATAAATGGAGCGGGCGTGAGGCGAGGCTGCCCAGTCGTTATGTGCGTCTTCGTGGCAGTCGATACAGCCAGTTGAATCATACATGTCAATCAGCTGCTGCAGGGATTTGGCCTTGCCCTTTTTGCCAACGATGGTGCCGTCGCGTCCGACGCCGGCCCCCAAGGCAAAGGCCAGCGACGCCGTCAGGCATAGCGCCGTGGTGGTAATCCCGATCCATGTCAGTTTTTTCATCGTGCCTCCCTATCAGTTTGCGTGAAAAGAAGCCCCTGCCGTGGTGACAGGGGCTTCTCATCTGGAGCGCCCTTGAGGGCGTTGGCCCGGATCAGCAGCCGGTCAGCGCATCCATGCCAGCCTTGGGAGCCTTGCCTTTTTTCACCTTCAGGGTCACGCTATCGCCTTCGCTGATTTTTTTTGCATCTTTTTTGTCAACCTGAACCGTTACCAGGTCGCCGTCAACAGCGGTTACCTTGCCGTCAGCTGCCAGAGCTGCAGTGCTCAGGCCGCCAAGGAATGCTGCCGCTGCCATCAGGACGATCAGTTTTTTTGCCATGTTCTTTCTCCTTTGTTAGGGTGGTGGGGATAATCCGCCTTGTTAGGCCAGAACGAACTTTTGTTCTAGAACCAGGCTTCCATCGTCAGGTAGACCTGATCCATTTTGTCGATCGGGGCGAAGAACTGGGCGTTGAGCGGGTCGCTGAGTTTGTCGATGTCCACCGGGGCACCCAGCCAGTTGCCACTGCCGGTATACTCAAACTCGTAATGCTGATAACCCAGGCGCATGAATGCCATGGCCTTGTCGCTCAACAGATTGCCAACAGGTAGATCCCAGATCAGGTAGACCTCGCCGACGTGACCGCGGGTGGCCAGTTTGGCCTGGGTCATGTCATCGTGAGCCGGGGTCATCGAAATCCAGTTTTTGGTACCGTAGTTGTACTCAAGACCGAATTTCAAGCCCAGATCGTCCAGATCATAGCGGACGCCGCCATAAATGCAATAGCCGTCCTTGCTGCCTGGGTTTTCCCACCAGGAGCCTAACAAAGTGGACCCCATCTCGTCAACACCATCCGGATCGGTACGGCTCCAGCCGCCGGCAAGGAAATAATTGAGGTCGGTGTACTTGTCCATGTAGACAAAGGAGGTGTGGTAGATGTCGCCCAGGTTTGCGGTGTTCAGAGTGCCGTCGCCGGTACCCAGAGCCATCTCCAGCGGGTTGGTGAAGGTGACGCCATCGGGCACGTTGACAATGTTGGCCGCCATGAAGGACTGGATGTTCATGAAGCGGGCGCCCTTATTGATGATGTCCCAGCTCAGGCCGCCAAAATCCATATCGTCGAGTTCGTTGGCCTGGGCGGTAGGACCGGCTTCAAAACCGCGACCGTAGCAGAAGCGGATCTTGCTGTAGCCCATGAAGTCAATCGGGTTCTGGAACAGGGCCCCGAGGGTGGCACCGTCAAAAGCGTAATCCATGAAATTGACCGGCGTGGCCATGCGCTCGGGGGTGTTCATGCGCAGCTGGGCCGGCGGGCCATCGGTGGTCGGGCGGCGGCCGACGGAAAACCACATGGGCAGACCGGCGACATTGGTCCAGTTGATGTAAGCGCGGTCGACACGCAGGACGCTGTCAGCCGGCTGGCGGGTGGTGGCGCCGTCCATTTCATAGAACTGATTCATCATGTAGGGACCGACATCCGTCGGATTGGACTGCATGCCCCAGGCCTTGTACATGGCCAGGCGTCCTTTGAACTCCAGATTGTCCGAGATGTCGGCAGTGATGCCCAGTCGGAAACGGTTGGTGTAGAGAATGTCGTTTTCGTAGGTATCCTTGGGCGTCATGCTGTAGCCGTTGACGACACCGGCGGCGTTGACCGCGGCCAGGGCTGAGGGGAAGGCGGCGCCGAACTCGGCGGTGCCAGGCATCAGACCCATCTGCATCAGTCCCATCTGTGCCAGGGATGCCGGCAGGTTTTCGATCATTCCTTTACGTTCGGCCGCGCTGTAGCCATTCATCATGCCAAGAATTGACTGGACGTCATAGCCGGTGACGGTCTGCATGTCGCGCACGGCGCCCGCAATGGCTCCGGCGCCCCAGTAGGCCTTGGTGTCGGTATCGCTGTAATCCATGCGAAAGCGATAATCGCCGGAAAAGCGGATACGGCTTTGCTCATCCCATTTGGCGGCACTGCTTTCAAGTTGCTCCACCGAATCGCTGTTGTAGTCGGTGTTTTCACGAACCTCTTCGAGTTGTTCCTGCAGGGCGGCCAACTGCTGGGTCAGCTGGTCGATCTGACGTGCCAGATCGTCCGTACTGGGCGCCGCAAAGGGCGTGGCCGGTGCCAGCAGCAGGGCTGCGAGGAACAGGGCCAGGGTCTTTTTCACCATGGTTTTGCCTCCTTGTGGTGAGATAACGGGTGGGAATGGGGATTCCCCGAACGAATCTCCGATCGGCAGGCGTTTCCGACGACCGGAGGGTTTAAGGTGATGGGGGACGTGGCGCCAATCACATAAACGCAACGTTTTTATATTCGCATAACACAATGTGTGCCAGTACGCTAACTGATTGAAATTGAGTCAGTCGAAGGCCTCAACCCAGCTGAGTGTCTGGTGTGGTGGCCGGTGGTCTGGTGAAATGGCGGCTGTGATTGCGTAATATCGCGATGCCGGCTGGTGAAAAGCACAGCCCACGTGTGATCAAACACGTGGGCTGTGGTCTGAGACGGAAGGATGCGGGACTAAACGGCTTGTTCCATGGTCCAGATACCGCAGGGGCAGATGCCGGCACAGATGCCGCACCCGATGCACAGGTTGTCATCACTGCGGTATTCAAAGCTGCCGTCAGCTTTTTCGATGCGTTCGATGGCGCCTTCCGGGCAAGCTTCGAGGCAAAGTGAACAGTCGCGGCAGGTGCCGCAGGAAATGCAGCGGGTGCTTTCCGCCAGCGGATCTTGTCCCTGCCGCAGTCGGCTGCGGTTGGCAGGCCGGAACAGCTCCTTGCTTAATTGTCGCTGGGGAATCATCTGAGGTTTGGGGCGGGCGACTACCTCCAGGCCGTTAAGCCAGCTATCACAGGCTTCAGCCGCTTCGTGTCCCTGGCCGATGGCGTCAGTCAGCAGGCCGGGGCGGGTGGTGTCGCCGATGGCAAAGACATTTTCACAGCCTTCTACCTGATAGCAGGCATTGACGTTCATCATGCCGCGCGGCGTCAGCCAGCCTGGTGGGACAAAGGACAGATCAGGCCGTTCGCCGATCGCGATAATGACACTGTCGGCTTCAAGCAGTTCGCCGTCCTTGGTGTGAAGCCCTTTTTCACTGATGCGCTCGGTATAAACAGGCCAGCGAATCTGCGCGCCCAGGGCAGTCACATGATCAATCTCTTTCTGGTAAGCCGCCGGTTTTTGTACGTCGATGGCGGTCACCTGGCGGGCGCCACAGGCATAGGCTCCCAGCACCACGTCCATGCCGGCGTTGCCGGCGCCGATCACCACCACCTTTTCACCCAGCGTCGCTCTGACGCCGCTGTTGAGCTGTTTAAGGAAGTCCAGCCCTTTGATCAGTCGCTCGTGGCCGGGGAAGGGGATCACCACCGGATTATGAGCGCCCGAGGCAATGACGACGGCGTCGTGCTGCTGACGCAGCGTCTCAAAGGTGCTGCGGTCAATGCGCTGGTTCAGCCGCGCTTCAATGCCGGTGGCCAGCAGCCGGTCGATTTCGGTCTGCAGAATCTCGGCCGGCAGACGTTCACGCGGGATGGCCTGCCACAGCTTGCCGCCCAGTTGGCTGTCGGCTTCGTAAACCGTCACGGCGTGGCCTTTCAGGCGGAGCTGCCAGGCGGCAGACAGGCCGCCGGGGCCACCGCCGATAATGGCGACGGATTTGCTGGTAGTTGCAGCACAGGCTGGCGCCGGCGTGTCAAGCGAGAGCTTGCCGAGCGCTTTCATCGATACCGGGGCATCCAGGAAGCGGCGGCTGCAGGCATCCATGCACAGGTTGGGGCAGACCATGCCGCAGACGCTGGCAGGGAAAGGGGAATATTGCAGCACCAGTTGCAGCGCCTCGGCCTGTTTGCCTTCGCGCAGCAGGCGCAGGCGGTCCTGGGTCGGGATGAAGGACGGACAGGCCGATTGGCAGGGCGCGGCATAGCGTTTTTCCAGCCAGTGGGGGATTTTCAGTCGATCGCTGCCGCTGTTGACCAGTTGTGCCACATGACGGTAATCGTCCTGCACGATATCACCGAAGATGCCGCCCTCGACCCATTTGCCGAGGCGGAAGTCGCGCAGGCTGATGCGCCCGCGCGCCTGCCGTTCGGCATAGGTCTTGGCGACGATCTTCTTCCAGCTGGTCATGTCGCTCAGGCGCGCCAGCAATTCGGCGCGATCGACACGGGCAAGAAAATCCGCCAGGCCGCGCAGCACAAACTCCTGATCGCCGGCATCCAGGTCTAGCAGCCAGACATCGTCGGACAGGCCGGCCACCGGGCCGCGGACGTAGACGGTGCCGCCGACCATGCCCATGCAGGCGCGATCGCCCAGGACCGACTCGGCCTGTTCGTAATTGACGCCGCAGACCACGGCAATCCCGCCACCCATGAATTCGAAGGAGAAGGAGCCGGTTTTTTTCAGCACCCACAGCTCCGGCGGTTCGAAGGCCGGGTCGTGTTTCATCAGTGAGCCGCTGCGCGTCCCGACCTGGCCGGCGACGAAGATCTTGCCGCTGGCGGCACAATGGCCAGTGGTATCGCCGCTGTCGCCTTTGATGGTCAGGGTGGCGCCGGCGTTGAGCCAACCGGCATCGGCTGGTGCGGAGCCTTCGACGACGATGTCTGTGCCGTCAAGGCCGAAGGAGCCGACGCGCTGACCGGGGTTCTTGACATGAAAACGCAGGGGCTGGCCATCGGCTGTCCACAGGGGACCGCCGATGTCGTGATGGCCGGAGGCAAGAACCTCAAAATCGGTTTCACCCCGTTCCAGTGCGGCATAGATCTGTTGCAGCAGGTTTTGCGTCGAGATGCGCCGGTTCTGTTCGTCGAAGCCTTTGATGAATGCAGCCATGAAGAATCTCCTTAGCAGACGTACTGGATGTGCAGGCGATCGGCGACGGGTTTATGCACCGCCACCAGCGCATCGGCGCGGCCGACCGGCAGTGACGAATTGCCGATGGGCGCCATGAGCTTCTTGAATTCCTGATCCATGGCCAGAAAGTAGTTGACGATGTTTTCCGCTACCCGTTCCGGGTCGAGACGATGCACCAGCGCCGGATTCTGGGTGGTGATGCCGGCTGGGCACAGACCGGTATTGCAGGCATTGCAGCGGCCCTGATCGTTGCCGACGCAGCCGGCCATCTGCAAAATCAGTTTGCCGGTAAAGACCCCGTTGGCTCCAAGGCAGATCATCTTGAAGGCGTCCGCTGCCAGATCGCCGGTCTTACCCAGGCCCCCGCCGCACCACAGCGGAATCTGACCCTGGCGGCCCTGCTGCACGGCGGCCAGATAGCAGTCGCGCAGCTTGCTGACCACCGGATGACCGGTGTGGTCGAGGGAAACCTCGTGGGCAGCGGCGGTGCCGCCATCAATACCGTCGAGAAAAAATCCGCCGACAATGTTGTAGGGATCGCGCACCAGGTTGTTGAACACCGACACGCTGGTGGCCGAGGCCGCCACCTTGATGGCAACGGGCACGCGGAACTTGAAGGCGGCGTTGAACGACAGAAACATCTTCTGGACGCTCTCTTCGATGGAGTAGAGTCCCTGATGGTTGGGTGGGCTGAGCAGATCGGTCTTGGGTACGCCACGGATGGCCATGATATGGTCAGCCACCTTTTGCGCCTGCAGCAGGCCACCATCGCCGGGCTTGGCGCCCTGGCCGATCTTGATCAGTACGCCGGCGGGGTCTTCCTGCATATGTGGCATGGCCTTGACAATGCGGTTCCAGCCGAAATGCCCCGAGGCGATCTGCAGAATCAGATATTTGAGGAAGCGGCTCTTGAGCAGGCGCACCGGCACGCCGCCTTCGCCTGAGCTCATGCGCACCGGCAGGCCGCATTCCTCGTTCAGGTAGGCCACCGCCATGGCAATGCCTTCCCACATGCGCCAGGACAGGGCGCCGATGGACATGTCGCCGATGATCACCGGATAGATCCAGTTGACTGGTGGAGCCTGACCGGTACTGAATAGCTGGCCCTGTTCGTTCAGCTGTAATGGCAGCTCGCCGGCCGGCAGAATGCGGCCAAAGGGGGCCAGCATGTCGAAACTGTGGCGCTGGGCATCAAGGCTGGGGTCGGTCATCTGGGAGATGCGACCGACCCGCAGTTGGTCAAGGGTGCGCAGGCTGCCGGTCAGGTTTTTGCGGCCACCGCGCTTGATGGCGTCGCCGGCCGTGCAGCGCGTGACAATGGGGTGCCGCGTGTCCGGGTTGCGGACGGGGCGGATGGCGTCGTTGGGGCAGACCTTTTCGCAGATGCCACAGCCACGGCAATAGTTCTGCAGCGAGTTGACCTGCTTGATGACGGGCACGGCGGAAAAACCGGTGCGGGGATCAGGCTGATCCCCTGTGGAAAATACCGTGCGGCGCCGTTCCACCTTGGCTTCAATGGCGCGGAAGGAGCAGGCGGCGACACAACTGCCGCACAGGGTACAGCGGCTGGCGTCGTAGACAATCTTCCAGGGCAGGTCGTTGGGGGTGGTGTCGTGAATTTTTACTGTTTCCATTGGACGACCTCCAGTTGGTCCGTGATCATGACGATTTCGCGTTCATGGGGATACAGATCGGTACTCCAGTCGCGTTCGGGCAGAATCTCGTTGAGGCCGCAGACCTCCGAACTGATGGCGACGGTGTCGTCGGTACGGCCCACCACCACCGGCCGCAGCTTTTTGGCATCGCAGCAGGTGAACAGGGTGTTGTCCGGCAGCACGCCGATAATGGTGTTCGGACCGTTGATCTCCAGGTTGGCGAGTGACTGGCGGATGGTCAGCAACTGCTGGGCGTCGGGCCGTTTCTGCAGGTCGTCGAAGGGCAGTGGCGTGATCACATGTTTGAAGTAGGGCAGGGGCCAGCCCAGCTGGCGGTGGACATAGTGCAGGCTGTAGAGAAAGCACTGCGAATCCGATTCAAAGCCGATGTAGCCACGGTGCAGCTTGGCCTGGATCTCCTTGTTTTTCTGATAGAAGGTATTTTCCCCATTGGCCAGTGCGGTATAGCCCTGCAGGAAAAAAGGGTGGGCCGCATAGCGCACGATGTCGTAGTTGGTGTTCTGGCGGCACTGGGCGGTGATGACCTTGGCGGTGAACTTGCCATCCTCCTGCCACAGATTGAAAAAGGTGCCGATATCGCGGGGATCGCCGATTTCCTTGAGGGTGGCGACATCGGGCCAGAAGGAATAGACAAAACCCTGCTCGTCGGGCTCCAGTGCCCGGCGCATCTTCAGACGCATGTCGAGCAACAGTTCCTCTTTTTCGCGGGTGCTGGCCTTGTTGTAGCTGCGTGGGTAGGAAAAGGTTTCGAACACATAGTTCGGCATGGCGATAATGTCGAGATCATCGCTGGGGAAGGTTTCCGGCACCCATTGCAACACCCGGCGGAAGCCGGCTTCGTGCAGGATGTCTTCGGCAATCTTCAGGCCCTCGTCGGTGCAGGCCATCGACAGGGTTGGCAGATCCTTGTAGCCGGCGAACAGACCGCCGAGATCCTGCATGACCATGGCGAAGCCGGAGTTGTCGTGACCTTTCTGCTGTGACTGCATCAGTTGCAGTGCCTTGCAGGGGTGGATGTAGTGTTTGCTTTTGATCGCGCCGATACGACACATGGCAGACCTCCTGTTTCGAGTTGTCGAACTCAAAAAGCAGATAGCGTGCCATTTATATTGGTTTGGTAAAATTATCTTTTAAAATGTTGGAATTGAAGGATTATGTTTGATGATTTGTTCGCCTGAAACTTGGGCGGGACAGTTTGGTGATTCTTGTCGTGATCATAATGTGTACACAAAAAAGGCTCCCCGTGGGGAGCCTTGCTGCTGTCTGATGCTGCGTTGCCCGGAGGGGCGGATAGGAGGGATCAGAGCAGTTCGATCCAGTTGTGGAGGTCCGGCAGGCGGCCGTACTGGATGCCGGTCAGGCGGTCGTAAAGTTCCATGGTCAGTTTGCCGGCCTGACCCTGGCCGAGGCGAACCGTACGGTCCCTGTAGGTCAGCTCGCCCACCGGCGAAACCACCGCCGCGGTGCCGGTGCCGAAGGCTTCCTGCAGCCGGCCATTTTCCGCGCCGTCAAGCACCTCATCGATACTCAGGGCGCGTTCCTCCACGGCGTAACCCATGTCCCGCACCAGGGCCAGAACCGAGCGGCGGGTGATGCCATCAAGGATCGAGCCGGTCAGCGGTGAGGTGACGACCTTGCCATCGTAGACAAAGCAGATGTTCATGCTGCCGACCTCTTCGATGTACTTGCGTTGCACGCCGTCGAGCCAGAGAACCTGATCGTAGCCTTTCTGGGCCGCCAGGGCCGAGGCATACAGGCTGGAGGCATAATTGCCGCCGGTCTTGGCCTCGCCGGTGCCGCCGGGGGCGACACGAACGTAGTCGTCCGATACCCAGATGCGGACCGGATTGACGCCACCTTTATAATAGGCCGCCACCGGCGACAGGATAATGTAGAACAGGTACTGATCCGCCGGTTTTACCCCCAGTACCGGTTCGGTGGCAATCATGGTCGGGCGGATGTACAGGCTGGTGCCATGGCTGTGGGGGACCCACTCCTTTTCCAGTTCCAGCAACTGGCGCAGGGCGGTCATGCAGAAATCGATATCGAGCTGCGGCATGCACATACGTTCGGCACTGCGGTTGAAACGGGCGAAGTTGTCGCGCGGCCGGAACAGGGCAATGCTGCCATCGCTGCGGCGGAAGGCCTTGAGACCCTCAAAGATTTCCTGGGCGTAGTGCAGTACCAGTGCGGCCGGGTCGAGGCTGAACGGTCCGTAGGGCTCAATGCGCGGAGTATGCCAGCCCTGGCCACGATCAAAGCGCAGGGTGAACATGCGGTTGGTGAAACTTTTGCCAAACACCAGCTTGCTTTCATCCTGCTGGGGCTGACGCGGCTGGGACAGGGGCAGAACCTCGATATGCATGTGTATGACTCCTTCAAAAAGCTGCGCAGCGTTTGTGGCCGGGAAGCCAGGGCGTACCCCGGCGCGCTGACGGCCAACGCTAACGGCTAACGGATGCTGCAGGGAGGGCTGCAGACAGAAAAAATCTATCTAGCACAGCCGTCTGGGGCAGGCAAGGGGATAGTCGTCGGCTCGGGCGGGGGGAGGTTTGGCGGTCAGACGGTCGGTTCGTCGTCCCTGCTTGACGCCGCTGGTGGCACTGGGCCGTAGAGCAACTGGCGGCTGTTGCGGTGTTGTTCCTCCTGACGTAACAGGCGGGCTGTTCGTTCGCGGAAGGCCTGGCGGACGGCCTGTTCAAGCTGGAATTGGTCGCGTGTCGGATTCTGCATGGCAGGGTCTCCTGAGATGGGCGCTTCGTGCCCTGTTGGCGGACAAGGCGGACGATGGTCGTAGCCTATCACCTGAGATTGGGCAATCAAGCAAAAAATACCATATCAGTAAGAGATTGGCTGTTCGTCGGCCAGACTGGCGCGCGCCAGGGTGACCACGGCAACCCGATGCCCTGCAGCGGCCAGGCAGGCAGAGCAGTGGCGGACGGTGGCGGTGGTGGTCGCCACATCGTCGACCAAGAGGATGTGCTGGGGGGGAAGGGTGCTGGTAAGCTGAAAAGCGTTTCGAAGGTTGCCAAGACGTTGTCGGCGGTCAAGGCCGGACTGGGGCGCCGTGGCACGGTTGCGTTGCAGCGCTTGGCGTTCCAGGGGCAGTCGCAGGATTTTGGCCAGTTCGACGGCTAACAGCAGCGCGGGATTAAAACCGCGCTGGCGCAGGCGCTGGGGATGCAGGGGGACGGCAATCACGGCGGTGGGAGCAAAGGCGGCAATGTCGCTGGCGGTGGTGTGCAGCAGCAAACGGGCCAACGGCCGGGCCAGGCCGATCTGGTGGTGAAATTTGAACGCAATAACGGCCTGTCGCAATTGTTCCCGGTAAAGGCCTGCACTGCGCAGCCACAGAAAATCCGGCGGGTCAATCAGACAGTGACTGCAGCGGTGAGGGGTTTGGCTGGCGCTGGCCAGCGGTTCAGCGCAACAGACACAGGCACTACGGGGTTGCAGCAACAGCTGTTGCTGGCAATCCGGGCAGAAGTCACGCAGCGGCTCGGGCAGCGGCCGGCGGCATAGCGGGCAACAGGCGGGCAACAGCAGATTGATGAGCCAGCGGCCTTCGCGCCGTAACCGTGCAGCCAGCCGGCGTGCCCTGGCCACGGTGGCGGCCTAGGCGGGTTGCAGCAGGCTGTGGCCGGTCATCTCAGCCGGTTGAGGCAGGTGCAGCAGCTGCAGCAGGGTCGGAGCCAGATCCGCCAGCCTGCCGTCGGCCAAGCGGTATCCATCACTGTCGCCAGCCACATACAGCAGGGCCACCGGATTGGTGGTGTGGGCGGTGTGCGGCTGACCCTGATCATCGATCATCTGCTCGCAGTTGCCGTGATCGGCCGTGATGAGCAGGGCGCCCCCTTGCTGCAGGGTGACCGCAACCACGTCGGCCAGACAGCGATCCACCGTTTCCATGGCTTTTATGGCTGCCGGCAGACTGCCGGTATGGCCGACCATGTCCGGGTTGGCAAAGTTGAGAATGATCAGGTCAAAACAGTTTTCGGCGATCTTGTCGCAGACCGTGTCACGCACCTGCGCGGCACTCATCTGTGGTTTCTGATCGTAGGTGGTCACGTCCTGGGGGGAAGGGATCAGGATGCGTTCTTCACCACGGAAGGGTTCTTCGCGGCCACCGTTAAAGAAAAAGGTTACATGGGCGTACTTTTCCGTTTCAGCGATATGCAGCTGTCGCAGGCCCGCTGAGGCGACAACCTCGGCCAGCAGGTTGTGCAAGTTTTCCGGTGGAAAGGCGACAGGCAGGTGCAGGGTTTCGTCGTACTCGGTGAAACAGACATAGCGGCACAGCTGCGGCCGGTAACGCTGAGCAAAGCCGGTGAAATGCGGATCACAGAATGTCCGGCTGATTTCACGGACACGGTCAGAGCGGAAGTTGAAGACGATGACCGCGTCGCCGTCGGTGATGCGGCCATCGGCAGTGCCAATCAGGCAGGGGGTGACGAATTCATCGGTCTCGCCGGCGGCATAGGCTGTCGCCAGGGCTGTGGCGCTGGCGGGTTGGCAGGGCGCCTCAGCCTCCACCAGCATTCGCCAGGCACGTTCAACGCGATCCCAGCGCTGGTCACGATCCATGGCATAAAAGCGGCCACAGAGGCTGGCGATGCGGCCGGGGCCACCCGCCAGATGGTGCTCCAGTGCCTGCAGATAGCGGCCGGCACTCTGGGGTGGTGTGTCGCGGCCATCAAGAATGGCGTGGATCTGGATGTTGCTGATGCCCTGCTGGCGGGCAAGGTCTATCAGGGCATACAGGTGGCTGTCGTGGGAATGAACCCCGCCGTCCGACAGCAGGCCGAGCAGATGGAGTTTGCCACCACTGTGGCGCAGAGCTGCCATGGCCTGCAGCAGGACCGGATTGCAGAAGAAGTCGCCATCAGCAATGCTTTTGCTGATACGGGTCAAATCCTGATAGACCACCCGGCCGGCGCCGATGTTCATATGTCCGACCTCGGAATTGCCCATTTGCCCTTCAGGCAGACCCACGGCCAGGCCGGAAGCCTGCAGCAGGCTGTGCGGATAGCGCGTGAACAGCTGGTCGAGACAGGGGGTATGCGCCTGCAGCACGGCATTGCCTTCGCGCTGCGGACGCTGGCCCCAGCCATCAAGGATGCACAGAACA
Source organism: Desulfuromonas thiophila (assembly GCF_900101955.1). Taxonomy (NCBI): domain Bacteria; kingdom Pseudomonadati; phylum Thermodesulfobacteriota; class Desulfuromonadia; order Desulfuromonadales; family Desulfuromonadaceae; genus Desulfuromonas; species Desulfuromonas thiophila. The sequence goes on from NZ_FNAQ01000001.1 coordinate 391,055, forward strand.
ATCGGACGGGCGGCAAAAGTCATTGGCATCAGGCTCCGTGGGGGGCAGCGGCTGGCGGCACCACTTCACGGTCGCGGATCAGCTTGCGGAAGGCGATGCTGTAGCTGCCCCAGGTACCGCACTGCGGGCAACGACTCATCCATTCGCGAGATGCACGACCGCAACTGTCGCAGACATAGCCGAGGTTGAGCTGGTTGTCGACACCGAGAGCCTTCTGGTATTCCTCAATGGCTTCGTCGGTGCGGTCGCGGCGGCGATGGGCTTCGGCCAGCAGAATATGGATCTGCGGAAAGTCCGGTGCCGAGTTTTCCACCAGGTAGATCTGCTCCAGCGCTTCATCGACCATTTCCAGTCGCAGGCAAAGTTTGCCGTAGAAGAAACGCAGGACCAGATCGGTGCTGCGGGCCGTCAAGGCCTGGCTGTAAAAGGCCAGCAGGGACTGGGGATCTTCCTGCTGGATGTAGAGATTTTCCAGCCGTGACAGAAACACGCTGCGGCCCAGCCGGCGGTAACCGTCCTGCCAGACGTCGGCGGCGTCCTTGACATTGCCCCTGCTCTGAAAGGCATCGCCCAGGGTGACGCGGGCGGCAACAAAATCGGCATTTTCCTTGATCAGCTGTTTCAGCGCGGCCACCGCCGGATCGAACTGGCCGGCTTCGAGATCCATCCGGGCGATTTCATAACGGATTGACAGCTGGGTCTGCTTTTCCTCCTGGATGCGATTGCCGCTGAGGCCGGCCTTGAGCAGCTGCTTCTGTAATTCCAGCGCCTGCTGCCAGCGGTTGTGTTTCATGTGCAGATTGCGCAGGCTGCGGATGGCCTTGCGGTTGTCCTTCTCCTGCTCCAGGATGTCCTCGTATTCCTTGCAGGCGGCGTCATCCTGGCCCTGCTTTTCATAGGTAGCTGCCAGTTTGAACAGAACCTCCAGGCTGCGGGCGTCGATGCTTTTGGCCTTGCGCAGCAGGACCACGGCGCCATCGAGATCGCCCTCCTGGCTGACTACGCTGGCCATGGCGATGTAACTCTCGGTTTTGCCTGGATCTTTGTCGATGGCCTTCTGCAGCAGGCTGTGTGCTTTTTTGATATCGCCTGACAGCAAGCGGCCGACGCCTTCGCGATAGATCTCGTCGACTTCCTTGCTGCGCTTGTCATTGCGGCCGCGCAGCCAGCCACGTAGCAGGCAGCTGAGGGCGCCGTACAGATGCAGACCGTAGCCGATGAACAGACCCACCAGGATGCAGCCGATGACGATCACCGTGACCGGGTAGGTGACCGACTGTTCCGGCAGGAAGAAGATGGTCATCTCCTGTGGATTGATCCCCGAGAAAAAGACGAAAAACGCCAGAAAAACAATGACAATCAGCAAAAAGGACATCAGGGTCATGCGATCCTCCTGTGGGCAAGGCACCCATGCGACGGGAATAAATGGCAGGTTTCCGGCAACTGTATAAGACTCGACCGATCCTTGTAAATAGCATAAAACGTCGTTTTGGTCATTACCGGTTATGGTAGGGCTCGTTGCGGATGATGGTCATGGCGCGGTAGAGCTGTTCCAGCAGCAGCAGGCGCGCCATCTGGTGGGTCCAAGTCAGCCGCGACAGGCTCAGTACCTGATCGGCACGCTGGCGCACGGCGTCCGACAGGCCGTAGGCGCCGCCAATCAGGAAGTGCAGGGCACTGCAGCCGTGCAGCATGCGCTGTTGCAGCAGTTGCGCCAGCTCTTCCGAACACAGCTGTTGGCCCTGTTCGTCAAGGGCGATGGCACAGGCACTGGCGGGCAGCTGTGCCAGCAGACGCTGACCTTCGGCGGCACGGATGAGACGACTGTCCTCGCCCCGCGGCCGGCTTTTTTCTTCCTTGACCTCAAGCGTCCGTAACTGGCCATAACGCTCCAGCCGGCGGCTGTACTCGGCGACGCCATCGCGGATAAAAGGCAGCGACAGCTTGCCGACGCACAGCAGATGAAAGGTCACGCCTGCGGCGGGGCCGGCTCGATGCGTTTGGCTTCGGCCCAGAGCCCTTCCAGATCGTAGAAACTGCGCACCGTCTGCTGAAAGACATGCACCATCAAGTCACCGTAATCGAGCAGCACCCAGCGTCCTTCCTCCATGCCCTCGATGGCCAGCGGGCTGATCTGGTGGTGCTGTTTGAGGTCGAGACGGATGGACTCGGCGATGGCCTGGACATGGCGGTCGGAGGTGCCGGTGGCCAGAATCAGGTAGTCGGTCAGGGAGGACAGGGGGGTCAGATGCAGAATGCAGACATCCTGCGCCTTTTTCTCCAGGGCGTAATGGGCGCACCAGTGGGCTTGTTGCAGAGCGTTCAATGTGATTCCTTCACAAAGTCAGCACCATAGAGCTGGTGTTGACGGATATAGGCCAGTACCACAGCGGGCACCAGCTGTTCCACCGGCTGGTGCTGCCGCAGGGCGGTGCGGACCTGAGTGGATGAAATGGGACAATCGGTTTCTTTAAGAAAAATCAGCAGGTTGCCATCCTTGTGGCGGAAGCCGGGCAACGCCGGATCGTAGCAGAAGTCCGGTTGCAGTGCAACGGGCAGTTCTGTTTGTCCAGTGATGGCGCTGTAGCCGGGCCGTTGTGCCACCACCAGATGGCACAGCTGCGGCAGGCGCCGGAACTCTTTCCAGCTGTCGAGTTCGAGCAGGGAATCCATGCCGATGAGAAAATAAAAGCGATCGGTCGGATAGTGCTGGCGCAGCTGATTCAGGGTGTCGACCGAGTAACTGCGGCCAGGTCGCTGTCCTTCGATATCACAGGTAAAAAAAGCCCGCTGGCCGCGCGTCGCCCGCTCCGTCATCGCCAGCCGCTGCGGGAAGCTGGCAAGAGGTCCGGCGGGCTTGTGCGGCGGCCAGGCCGCCGGGATGAACAGCACCCGGTCCAGACCACACTGGTGATAAAAATGGCTGGCGATGGCCAGATGGCCATTGTGCAGCGGATCGAAGGTGCCGCCGAAAATGCCGGTTTTCATGGCTCTCAGGCGCGTACCTGACCATCGCCGAAAACGATGAACTTGCGTGTGGTCAGGTCTTCCAGCCCCATGGGGCCGAAGGCGTGAAGCTTGGTGGTGGAGATGCCGATTTCGGCACCGAGGCCGAGCTGGTTGCCGTCGGAAAAACGCGATGAAGCGTTGACCATGATGACACTGGAGTTAACGGCGCGGACAAAGTGCTGGGCGTTGGCGTAGTCGTTGGTGACGATGACCTCGGTGTGCAGCGAGCCATGCCGTCGGATGTGGTTGATGGCCTCGTTGATGTTTTCCACCACCCTCAGTGACAGGACCAGATCCAGGTATTCGGTGTCCCAGTCGGCATCACTGGCCGGTTCAATGCGGTCGGACAGGCTCTGACAGACCGGACAGCCGCGCAGCAGTACGCCATGCTGGTGCATTTCGCGGACGATGCGTGGCACAAAGGTTTCGGCAATGTCCTGGTGGATCAACAGGGTTTCCATGGCGTTGCAGACGCCGGGGCGCTGGACCTTGGCGTTGAGGCAGATGCGGCTGGCCATGTCGAAATCGGCGGCGGCGTCGACAAATGTGTGGCAGATGCCCTTGTAATGCTTGATGACCGGAATGCGGGAATGCTCGCTGACGAAACGGATCAGCCCTTCACCACCGCGCGGAATAATCAGATCAATCTGGTCCTCGCACTGCAGCAGGGCGGTGATGGCCTCACGATCGGTGGTTTCCACCACCTGCAGGGCGGCGGCAGGCAGGCCCATGTCGGTCAGCTGGCGGGATAGCAGTTGGCCAATCGCGCGGTTGGAATGGATAGCTTCCGAACCACCGCGCAGGATGACGGCGTTGCCGCTTTTAAGGCATAACCCGGCGGCATCAGCGGTGACGTTGGGCCGCGATTCGAAGATGATGCCGATAACCCCCAGGGGGATCCGCATGCGGCCGACCTGAATGCCATTGGGGCGCCGCCACATGCCGGTGATCTCGCCCACCGGATCAGGCAGGGCGGCCACTTCGCGCAGACCGGCGGCCATGGCGGCAATGCGCTCCTCGCTTAGCAGCAAGCGATCGATCATGGCGGCCGACAGCCCGGCAGCGCGGGCGTTGACCAGATCCTTTTCGTTCTCCCGCTGCAGGGTTTCGCGCTCCTGCAGCAGGGCGTCAGCCATGCGTTCAAGCAGCAGATTCTTGTCGGTGGTGGACAGGCCGGCCAGCTGGACGGCTGCTTCCTTGGCCCGGCAGGCCAGTTGGTGCATCTCGACGGTCAGGGGGGTGGACATGGCGCGAAGCTCCCTTTGGCATGCCGGCGCCAGCCGGCGGATGGATAGAAACGGTCGTCGATGGAGACCGGGGTGGATTTTAATCGAGGGGTCGGTCGTCGTCGGCCGTCGACAGAACCAGATTGTCACGGTGAATCACCTCGTCGGCGTATTTGTAGCCGAGAATGTCGATGATCTCCGAGGTTTTTTTGCCCATGATGTGCAGCAGTTCGGCCAGGGTGTAGTTGGTCACGCCCCGGGCGAAAAAGTTGCCGCTGTCGTCGTACAGGCTGACCGAGTCTCCGCGCTCGAAAGTCCCTTCGACACCGCGAATGCCCGAGGGCAGCAGGCTTTTACCTTCCATGACCAGGGCGCGGTGGGCGCCGGCATCGACAAACAGCTTGCCGCGCGGTTTTTTGGTGAAGGCGATCCAGTGTTTTTTCGCTGTCATGCGGGCGCTGGCCGGAATGAAATAGGTGCCGATATCCTCGCCATCGAAAAAGCGCAGCAGATTGTCCGGGTCAAGACCATTGATGATGGCGGCGGCGACGCCCTGCAGTGTGGCCCGCTTGGCCGCTTTGAGCTTGCTGGCCATGCCGCCGGTGCCGAGCTGGCCGCTGGCATTGCCGGCCATGGTTTCGATGTCGGCACTGATCCGTTCAACCTCGGGAATCAATCGGGCTTCGGCATGTTGCCGGGGGTCTCTGTCGTACAGACCGTCGACATCGGACAGGATCACCAGCAGATTGGCTTCCACCAGACTGGCGACCATGGAAGAGAGGTTGTCGTTGTCGCCAAAGCGGATTTCATCCACCACCACGGTATCGTTCTCGTTGATGATGGGGACGATGCCGTATTCCAGCAGGGTCATGAGGGTGTTGCGGGCGTTGAGATAACGGCGGCGGTTAGCCAGGTCGTCACGTGTCAGCAGAATCTGGGCGACATTGCCGCCACGGCTGCGGAAGGCGCTGCGGTAGAAACGCATCAGCCGGCTCTGGCCGATGGCGGCGGCGGCCTGTTTCAGGGCGATGGTCTGGGGCCGGCCGCAGATGCCGAGATCCTTCTTGCCGGCTGCCACGGCGCCGGAGGAGACAACGATCACATCGTAGCCGCGCTGCCGCAGTTGCCACAGATTGGCGGAGAGTTTCTCGATCTGAGCGAGATTCAGGCCGCTGTCGCCCGAGAGCACGGCGCTGCCGATCTTGATGACGACACGCCGGACCGTAGCAATCAGGGCTGCGCGGGGTGTGGTGTTGTGGGGCATGGGGCAAGCTCCCGGCTGTGTTCAAGGCGGTCGGCAATGGCACGGATCAGCGGGTCGAGGCCTTCCCGCGTCAGGGCGCAGATGCAGAAAACCGGGTAGCCCAGCGCCTCCAACTGGAGACGTGCGGCCTGGACCCGTTGCCGCACCTCGGTGATGTCGTTCTTGGTCAGTACCACCAGCTGGGGTTTTTCGAGCAGGGCCGGATCGTGGCGTCCCAGTTCGGTGTTGATCAGGTGGAAATCGTCGAGCAGCCGATCGGGGTCATCCGCCAGACTCAGGTCAAGCAGATGCAGGAACAAATCGGTGCGCTCGATGTGGCGCAGAAAACGGGTTCCCAGCCCCTGACCCTCGCTGGCACCGGCGATGAGACCCGGAATGTCGGCGACAACAAAGCATTTGTGGCCATCGTAGGACACCACACCAAGATTGGGTACCAAGGTGGTGAATGGATAATCAGCCACCTTGGGCCGGGCTGCCGAAATGGCGCGAATCAGCGTCGATTTGCCGGCATTGGGCAGACCCACCAGGCCGACATCGGCCAGCAGTTTCAATTCCAGCCGCAGCCGCAGTTCTTCACCGGGCAGGCCGGGCTGGGTGTGACGCGGTGCCCGGTTGGTGCTGCTGGCAAAACGGGCATTGCCGCGCCCGCCCTGGCCGCCGCAGGCGAGACGTACCGGCTGGTCAGGGTCGGTCAGATCAGCGAGCAACTCGTCCGTGACGGCGTTGTACACCAACGTACCCACCGGCACCCGCAGACAAAGGGATTCACCATTGGCACCATGCATGTTCTTGCCCTTGCCCGGCTGGCCGTTGCCGGCCTGGTACTGGCTCTGATAACGGTAGTCGAGCAGGGTGCTCAACTGACTGTCGGCGCAGATCAGCACATTGCCGCCATCGCCGCCATCACCGCCATCGGGGCCACCGCGGGGAATGAATTTTTCCCGTCGAAACGACAGACAGCCGCGCCCGCCGTTGCCGGAGCGGATCAGAATCTTGACTTCATCGACAAAGCGCATGGGATGGTTTTTCGCGAAAAAGAGGAAATGGAACCGGAAACGTTGCCGGCAGGCGCCACCACAGCCTGCCGGGGCGCCAACATAACACAAAAAAGCCCGAAGTCCTATGCCTGACTTCGGGCTTTGGGGCTGTGCTGTCTGCGCGGTCTAGCTGGCGTAGACGCTGATCTTCTGGCGCTTCTTGTCCTTGCGCTCGAAGGAGACAACACCATCGATCAGGGCGAACAGGGTGTAATCCTTGCCGCAACCGACGTTGTTGCCGGGGTGAAAGGTGGTGCCACGCTGACGTACCAGAATCGAGCCGGCAGTAACCTGCTGACCCCCGAACCGTTTGACGCCAAGGCGCTTACCAACGCTGTCGCGGCCGTTTCTGGAACTGCCGCCTGCTTTCTTGTGAGCCATGATTCGCCTCCTTAAGCCTCAATGCCCGTGATTCTGAGCCGTGTTATCGGCTGCCGGTGTCCATAGGTCTTGCGAAAGCCCTGACGGCGCTTGGATTTAAACACAAGAACCTTTTTGTCCTTGCCCTGCTCGACAATGCGAGCCGAAACCCTGGCGCCTGGCAATAGAGGTGCTCCGATTTTAACCTCTTCTCCGCCGACCATGAGGACTTCGCCGAGCTCGATGGTGGAACCCACCTCGCCGGCCAGTTTTTCTACCTTGATTGTGTCGCCTTCGGATACTTTGTACTGTTTTCCTCCGGTCTTGATCACCGCGTACATGCGTCTTCACCTCCCTGATGTGCAAAGTCACGCGCCCAGCGGACACGTTTTGTAGCGGCGCACTGTAGCCGTGTGCCGGGCGGGCTGTCAAGGAATTTCTGCTGCCGTGATGGTCAGTGATCGCACAGATTGATACCGCTGCGCAGGGCGCCAGCGAGGTACTCGGTGACCAGGGTGGCTGGGGCGGCGACTGGCGCACCGACAATCACCTGAATACCATTGGTGGCAAACAGCTGTTGGGCCCGCTGGCCCATGCCGCCGGCAATCACCAGATCGACCCCCTGTTCCGCCAGCCAGCGCGGCAGCAGGCCGGGCTCGTGCGGCGGGGCTTCGAGGGTGTGCTGGCCGGTGATGGTCTGGTTTTCAGGGTTGACTTGCACCAGGGTGAACTGGCCGCAGTGGCCGAAATGGGCGGCCAGCAGGTCGTTGGCGGTGGGAATGGCGATGGTCATCATGCAGGGACTCCGGTTTGGGGGTTGGGGGTGTCGAGCTTCAGGCGCAGATTGCGCCACAGCTTGCCAATGGCGGCGCTGGCGGCGCTGGGCTCCAGGCAGGTGACTGGCCGGCCTTGCAGCTGGGCCTGGGTCAGCTGCGGGTCGTAGGGCAAACGTCCCAGCAGGGGCACGTTCAGCCGTTCGGCTTCCTGCTGCAACAGCTGGGATTGCTGCGGATTGATGTCCCATTTGTTGATGCACAGCAGGGCCGGCAGGCGGAAATGACGGCACAGTTCGGCCACGCGCAGAAAATCGTGCCGTCCCGACAGGGTTGGTTCGGTGATGATCAGCACCGCGTCGGCGCCGCTGATCGAGGCGATGACCGGGCAGCCGATGCCCGGCGGTCCGTCGATCAGCAGATAGGCACTGCCGCGTTCGGTGGCCAGGGCGCGCGCCTGGCGTCGCACCAGACTAACCAGCTTGCCTGAATTTTCCGCGCCGATGCCGAGCCGGGCATGGATCAACGGGCCGTAGGCGGTGCTGGATTGGAACCACTGACCGCACAGGCGCTCGGGGAAATCAATGGCCTGGACCGGGCAGAAGTGGACACAGACGCCGCAGCCCTCGCAGGCCAGCGGGTCGATACGGTAATTGGGCTGATCTGTACTTGGACGCACCACCGCTTCAAAGGCGCAGTACTGGGCACACAGGTCGCAGTGGCGGCAGTCCTGCGGCCGGATCTGTGCCTCGTTACCGCTGTAGAAATCCTGTGCCTGTTGTATCTGCGGTTGAAGCAGCAGGTGCAGATCGGCGGCATCAACATCGCAATCCGCGCATACCACATCCTTGGCCAGGTGGCAAAGGGCGGCGGTCAGGCTGGTTTTGCCAGTGCCACCCTTGCCGCTGATGATGACCAGTTCCTTCATGCGTTCCTCCCCAGGCGAATGCTGTCAGCCAGCAGTCGATGCAGGGCTGGAGCCAGTTCTGGCCGGGTCTGCAGCAGGGTTGCGCCACGGGAATAACCCTCCGCTATCCGTCGGTCATCCGGAATCTCCAAGGCGACGGGAACCTGCTCGGCCTGGCAGTATTGATGCACGGCCGCATCGTTGCCGCTGCCGGCGCGGTTGATCACCACGGCACAGGGTAGACCCAACAACCTCACAGTGGCCACGGCCAGTTTCAGGTCGTTCAGGCCGAAGGGGGTTGGTTCGGTAACCAGCAGGACGACATCACAGCTGCGCACCGCCGCGATCATCGGGCAGGAGGTTCCGGGCGGGCAGTCGACCAGTACCAGGGGGGCCGCTGCCGCGTCGGCCAGCACGGCGCGGATCAGTGGCGGTGCCATCACCTGGCCGATGGCCAGGGTGCCGCTGATCAGCAGCAAATTATCGCGGCGCAGTTGGCGGATATGGCCGATCAGGCTGTTTTCTTCATGGATTGCACCCGTTGGGCAGACCCGGGCGCAGCCACCGCAGCTGTGGCACAGTTCGTCGAACACCAGCGTGCAGTCGCCGCCAACGGCCAGGGCGTTGAAGGCGCAGAGGTCGACACAGCGGCCGCAGCGGTCGCAGCGCTGCGCATCGATGCGTGGCACTGCCCGGTGGATCGCTTGCGGCGGGCCGGAGCGGCCGGTGAGAAACAGATGCGCATTGGGTTCTTCGACATCGCAATCGCACAGGGTGACGGGGCCGATCTGCGCCTGTGCTTCGGCTAGAGCCAGTGCCAGGGTCGTTTTGCCGGTGCCGCCCTTGCCGGAAGCGATGGCGAGGCGGAATGCTGTTGAGCCGTAGGTCATCGTGGTTTAGCTCCAATGGCCTTCAACGCTGGCCTGGGCTGCTGGCTGCAGCCGCCCTTCGCGCAGCGCCTGCAGAGCTTCGGCCCCGCTGAGGCTGGCATCACAGTGGTAGACGCTGACACCGGCGCTGGTCAGGACACGAAAGGCCTTGGGGCCGCAGTTGCCGGTGATCAGGGCATTGACGCCAGCACGCAGCAGCAGTTGGGCCGCCTGGACACCAGCGCCCTGGGCGGCGTTAAGGTTCTGCTGGTTCTCGACAATTTGCATCTTGCCACTGTTGTCATCAACGAGCAGAAAACGGGCGGCGCGACCGAAACGGCTATCGACAGGAGCGGCGAGATCCTGGCCGGTGGAGCTTAATGCGATCTTCATGGTCACCTCGGGGGGAGTAGCGGGCCGCACGGCCATATCAAAAAGGCCGGCCCGGCAGGTAGACAATAAAAAGTACCGTGGCGCCGTTGGCGCCACGGTCATGACAGCGATCATGGCAGGGACAGGGTCGACACAACCGCTGTGTCAAGGTGTGCGATCCCGGTCCGTGCAGGGTTCCGTGGCAATTTTAGTCACCCTGGCGGTTCTGGCAACGCAGCTCGGCCAGCTCGGCCTCCAACTGGGCAATGCGCTGCTGGCGCCGGTTGTCGGTGGCGGGCGCATCACCGGCTGGGGGCAGGGCGGTCCAGCCGCGCCCGAAACCGGCACCGAAGCCGGGGCCGCAGCCACCACGGCGCATGCCACGGCCCGCAAGGCCGCGGCCGGCACCGAAGCCGGCACCGCTGGCATAGCCGGGGGCATTGCTGCCGCTGCAGTATCCCAGTCCGCGGCCGGTGCGGCTGCCCATTCCCTGTGGTCCTGTACGATCTCCGCGAGGCATCTTGTCCTCCTGTTTCTGCTGCCGGTTTCAAACGGCAGCCTGTGGGTTAATCCTGCTGCTGTTGCCATAACATCCGCAGGGCTGTGTGCTTGTCCCCCAGCTCATGGCTCCGGCATCTCCGGGCCTGCTGCGGGGCTGGTCAACGTCCGGCCGCGTCGCTGGCAGCAGCGCCCCCGACGGCAGCCCGGCATGGTACGGGCGCGTTGCTGCAGGCAGCCCTGTTGCCAGTCGTGCAGAATGTCTTCCAGCGCTCCGGCGACAAAGGGGATCACCTCAATGCCCTGGGCACAGGCGGCCTGATAGAGTGGCCGGGAAATGGCGCCGCAGATCAGCAACCGCACGCCCTGTCGGCGGAGCAGCGCCAGCTTTTCCAGACCGTTGCCGGCTGGCAGGGGCAGGATCTGGCGCTTGAGCCCTGCCGGACTGTGCTGGCACAGTTCGGCGCTGCCGGCGACATCGAAGACCGGGGCGACCCGGCCATTCCAGGTGGTGATAGCGATGCACATGGGCTGCGGCAAAGGCTCCATCGGGGTTCGTTGCGATCGGGTGTTGCTGCTGGATAGAGCAGGGTTCGTGCCAGAGACGCGGTGCTGTCTTTTAATGGTTTCAAGTATCCGAAATAAAATAGTTTTTCAGAAAAAGATTAATTTCGCGGGTTGGCAGTGGGGTCGCTCAAGAGTTGCGTTTATGCATTATTGTCTGACGACAGAAATGCACGACTGCATTTGTTGTCGGCGGCTCAGGAGCGGCGGCGGCCGTCGATGGCGGGCAGTTCGAGACCCAGTGCCTGGATCTTGCGGTACAGGGTGGTTTTATGGATACCGAGGGCGGCGGCGGTGGCCTGGCGGTTGTAACCATGCTGTTGCAGGGCCGACAGCAGGGTCTGGCGTTCGTGTTCGGCGTTGAGCTGGCGCAGGGCGCTGGCGTCGCCGGTGGGTTCAGCCGTCCCGGTCTGCGGGGGCGGTACCAGGGGCGCGGGCAGGTGGCGGCGTTCGATCCAGTCGCCCTGACAAAGGACAAAGGCCCGTTCGATAACGTTTTCCAGCTCGCGCACGTTGCCGGGCCAGTCGTGGCTGACCAGGGCCGCCAGGGCTGTGGGCCGGCAGCCCTGGATGTGGCGTTTTTGCAACCGGTTGAAACGGGCGATGAAATGGTCCACCAGCAGGGGAATATCTTCCAGGCGGTCCCGCAGGGGAGGCAATTTCAGGTTGACGACATGGATACGATAGAACAGATCCTGGCGGAAACGGCCATCGGCCACCAGTGCTGCCAGATCGCGGTGGGTAGCGGCAATGATGCGGGCCTGCAACGGTTCTGAACCGGTGGCGCCCAGCGGCTCGAACTGGCGCTCCTGCAGTACCCGCAGCAGGCGCACCTGCAGCGCGGGACTGATTTCACCGATCTCATCAAGAAACAGGGTGCCCTGGCCGGCGCGGTGCAGGCGGCCGGGTTTGTCCTGCACTGCGCCGGTAAAGGCGCCCTTTTTGTAGCCGAACAATTCCGATTCCAGCAGATTGTCGGGCAGGGCGCCACAGTTGATGGCGACGAAGGGGGCATCGGGAGCAGCGCCGCTGCCGTGAATGGCACGGGCCAGCAATTCCTTGCCGGTGCCGGTTTCGCCCTCGATCAGCACCGTGGCGCGACTGGCCGCGATGGTCGGCAGCAGCTCGAACAGGGGCTGCATGCGCGGGCTGTGGCTGACCAGGTCGCCGATGCGGAACTGGCCATGCAGGGCCTGCCGCAGAGCCTCGACGTCGCTGAGGTCACGGAAGGTTTCGGCGCCGCCGAGGAACCGGCCGCTGGCGTCGCGCAACACGGCGGTGGAGATGCTGATGGGCACCTGCTGGCCGTCGGCACGGATGATGAAGCCCTCGCGCTGCACGATGGGTTTGTTGCTGTGCAGGGTTTCGCGCAGGGCGCAGTGGTTTTCACACAGACTGCAGCGGAACACCTCGGAGCAGGGCTGGCCGATGGCTTCCTCGCGGCGGATGCCGGTGATGCGTTCGGCGGCGCGGTTGAAGGAACTGATACGCCAGTCGGCATCGACCGTGAAGACCCCGTCGCAGATGCTCTCCAGGATGGCTTCGGTCAGATCCGTCCTGTCGCGCCGCGCCATAAAATTTTACCCCGCGCTGATTTCGAACTGCTCAATGTGAAAGCTGGGACGTGCCACGATGGCGATCTGTTTGCCGAAATGCTGTTCGATCTCCTCAATGATGCGGTTTTCCTCGTCGTACAGCAATGCTGCCACGTCGGGATGCACCTGCAGGCTGATCTGCTGGCCTGGCAGGTCGCGGATTTCCCGCTTGAGCTTGCGGAAAATCTCGAAAGCCACGGTGGTGCGACTCTTGATGTAGCCGGTGCCTTCGCAGTAGGGGCAGGGTTCGCACAGGGTGCGGCCGATACTCTCGCGTACCCGTTTGCGGGTCATTTCCACCAGTCCCAATTCGGAGATCTTCAGGATGTTGGTCTTGCTCTTGTCGCTCTTGAGGGCTTCTTCCAGGGCGGCGTGTACCTGCTCGCGATGGGCTTCCTTTTCCATGTCGATGAAATCGATGATGATCAGCCCACCGATGTTGCGCAGGCGCAGCTGGTAGGCAATCTCTTTGACGGCTTCCAGATTGGTCTTGAGAATGGTGTCTTCGAGGTTGCGTTTGCCGACAAAGCGGCCGGTATTGACATCAACGGCGGTCAGGGCCTCGGTCTGCTCAATGATGATGTAACCGCCACTTTTGAGCCAGACCTTGCGCTCCAGGGCGCGGGCGATTTCGACCTCCAGGCCGCAGGCGTCGAACAGGGGCTCGTCCTTGTCGTACAGTTCGATGTCGCATTCCAGATTGGGCATGTAGGTGCTGAGAAATTGCAGAATCTTGTCGTATTCCTCGGGCGAGTCGACCAGGATATGGCGGATATCCTCGGTGAGGATGTCGCGCAACACCTTGCTGGTGACATCCAGATCGGAGTGAATCAGTGCCGGGGCCTGCCGCAGGCTCTGGCAGCGGTCGATGTCGCGCCACAGATCGGCCAGATAGGTCATGTCGGCGCGCAGATCCTCCTCGTTTTTGCCCTCGGCGGCGGTGCGGACGATAAAGCCGGTACCGGCCGGGCGAATTTCCTCGACAATGTGGCGCAGGCGTTCCTTTTCCTCTTCATTCTCAATGCGGCGCGAAATGCCGATATGGTCGATGGTTGGCATGTAAACCAGATGGCGGCCGGGCAGGGAGATGTGCGAGGTGATGCGGGCGCCCTTGGTGCCGAGGGGTTCCTTGGCCACCTGGACCAGGATCTCCTGTCCTTCCTGCAGCAGATCCTCAATGGGCGGCAGGGCGGTGGGTGCTTCTTCCAGGTTCTCGGTACCTAGCGGATTGTTCTCGCTGCGGCCGTCGACAAAGTCGGCCACCGCTTCCATCTCGTCGATCACATCGGCAACATAGAGGAAGGCGGCTTTTTCCAGGCCGATATCGACAAAGGCGGCCTGCATGCCCGGCAGCACGCGGATAACCTTGCCCTTGTAGATGTTGCCGACAATACCGCGTTCGCGCGCCCGTTCGATGTAGAGCTCGGAGATGTGGCCATTTTCCTGCAGGGCCACGCGGGTTTCGTGGGAGGTTTTGTTGATGACCAGCTTCTTCAGCATAGACAGGACTCCTTGGCCTCGATGACGGCGACACCAGCCGGCGGGACGGCGGCGGGCGTGAAGTGAACGGCCTGTTTGCAGATACCCAGGGCGCGCGCCGCCGTGTCGTCAAGATCGAGCAGGCAGGCGGCCACAGCCACCGGGCTGCCGCGATAGAGGCTCAGCAGCAGGCCGCTGGCGTCCAGTTGCAGATCGGCAATGTCGGGACGCAGATCGCGCTTGAGGGTCTTGCCCTCCTTCTGCCGTTGCCAGGGCAGGGACGTGGCTGACAGGGCTTGCTGCAGCCGCTGCGCCAGGTCGGGCGGAAACAGCGGATTGAGCGGCACCCGGTAGTCGCTGCGGACAATGCTGGCTGCCGGGCTGGCTGTCTGCGGGCTGACGGACCAGGCCGCGAGAACCGCGAAGCCTGCCGGCAGTTGCTCGTTGAGCTGGTGGCCGAAGTCGGCAGCGGCCCAAGGCCGGATCAGTTCGATATCGACGATTTCCGCCCGGCTGGCCACGCCGGTGGGCAGGGCATCGGGAAACGACAGGCGCGGATGGGGATGAAACCCCTGGCTGTAGCGTAGCGGCGCCTTCATGCGCCGCAAGGCCCGTTGTACCAGACTCATGAACTCCAGGTGGCTGATCACCAGGGCCGGGCCTTCCTTGGCCAGTTGCAGGCGCAGACGGAAGCGGCTGTCCGGCAGGAGCGTTATCGCTGGCGTGACGGCAGGGGACTGGAACTGTGGTGCCGGATCGGCATAGCGCATCCGCAGCTGGTCAAAATCACAGACGCCGCAACCGCCGCAGGTGCCGCCGCGGCAATCGGGGGTGGGAGCCAGGGCCAGGGCCCGCTGGGCCTCGCGGCGGAAAAATTCCTTCGGGATGCCACAACTCAGATGCTCCCAGGGCAGAATCTCGTCGAAGTCACGCGGTCGCAGATAAAAGTCAGGATCGATGGCACAGTCGGTCAGGGCCTGCTGCCAGCGATCATAACGAAAGTGGTCGCGCCAGCCATCGAAGCCGCAGCCCAGATCCACCGCCCGCTCCAGCAGGGCACCAAGGCGGCGGTCGCCACGGGCGAAGATGCCCTCGAGCAGCGACAGTTCCGGTTCGTGCCATTTCAGTCGCAGTTTTTTGCTGGCCAGGGCCTCGCGCAGCCATTGCTGGCGCCGGCGGGTCTCCTGCAGGCTGATCTGGCCGTGCCACTGGAACGGTGTGTGGGGTTTGGGCACGAAGGTCGAGGCCGACACATGCACATCGCCGCCGCCTTCGGTGCCACGGGCGGTTTTTTTCACCGCCGCCGCCAGATCGATAATGCCTTGCAGATCGGCCTGTTCCTCGGTCGGCAGGCCAATCATGAAGTAGAGCTTGATCAGGCGCCAGCCCAACTGGTAGATGGTGCGGGCACTGCTGATCAGGTCGTCGGCCACAATGCCCTTGTTGATGACCTGCCGCAGCCGTTCGCTGCCGGCTTCCGGTGCCAGGGTGAAGCCGGTCTTGCGGACCTTGCGGATTTCCTCGATCAGGGTGGTGCTCAGCGAGCCGACCCGCAGGCTCGGCAGCGATACCGCGATACGATCCTGGCTGTGACGCGCCATCAGCTCGGCCAGCAGGGGCTCGATGGCGCTGTAGTCACCGCTGGAGAGGGACAGCAGCGACAAATCCTCGTGGCCGCTGTGCTGCAGGGCCGTGGCGGCCAGTTCGGTAATGGTGGTGGCCTGCCGTTCGCGCACCGGCCGGTAGATGTAGCCGGCCTGACAGAAACGGCAGCCCCGGGTGCAACCACGGGCGATCTCGATGGCGACGCGGTTGTGGACCGTGTGCATGGTCGGTACCAGCGGCCGGCGTGGAAAGGGCGCGGCATCAAGGTCGGCAACAAAACGGCGGCGCACCAGCGGTTGCTCGGGATGTCCGGGTTCGATGGCGGCGATGCGGCCGTCAGCGGCGTAGCGCACGTCGAACAGGTCGGGCCGATAGACGCCCTCGATACGGCCGAGGCGGTTCAGCTTCTGGCGGCGGTTTTCCCCCAGCTGCCGGCTGAGGCGCAGGGCGGCGCAGATCTCGACGACGGCTTCCTCGCCGTCGCCCAACAGGGCCAGGTCGATGAAGTCGGCCAGGGGCTCCGGATTGTAGGCACAGGGGCCACCGACGATGATGAGGGGATCGTCCTCGCCGCGTCGGTCACGGCGACGCGCGATGGCGGCC
This sequence comes from Desulfuromonas thiophila, assembly GCF_900101955.1. Lineage (NCBI taxonomy): Bacteria > Pseudomonadati > Thermodesulfobacteriota > Desulfuromonadia > Desulfuromonadales > Desulfuromonadaceae > Desulfuromonas > Desulfuromonas thiophila. The sequence continues at coordinate 407,216 of NZ_FNAQ01000001.1, forward strand.
AGATCGAGCATGTGCAGCAGGTTGGTGTAGCACAGTTCGTACTGCAGGCTGAAGCCAACCAGGTCGAAGTCGCGCAGGGGCCGGTGCGATTCCAGCGAAGTCAGCGGGGCACCCTGTTGCTGTAATTGGGCGGCGCGGTCGGGCCAGGGACAGTAAACGCGTTCGGCGGCTATCCAATCGTGATGGTTGAGAATCTCATAGAGAATGGCTGAGCCGATATGGCTCATGCCGATTTCGTAAACGTCGGGAAAGGCCAGGGCGAAGTGGATGGCGACGCCCGCCGGATCTTTGTGGCAAGAGCCGACTTCGCCGCCGGTGTAGCGGCCGGGACGGCTGAGGTTGAGCAGAGCGGTGCAGGAATTCATCATTGTCTTTCAGTGCCGGCGTGTTAAATTAGGCAATCTACAATGGTACTTCAGGGCCTGACAAGCAGTTTTTCCGCCGCATTGGCGTCTTGCCAGACCCGCAGCGCACACAAGGAGTTTGCATGCATCAGGTTGCCGGTCCGCAGGTGGATGTTCATGTGCACAGTCTGGCGTCGGGCCATGCCTACAGCACCATTGAGGAAATTGCCCGCGCCGCCGCCGCCCGCGGTCTGGCTGGGGTGGCCATTACCGACCATGGCCCGGCCTTGCCGGGCGGGCCGCATTTCTACCATTTCATGGCACTGCGTTTCGTGCCGGAGGAGCTGTTCGGTGTGCGGTTGCTGCGTGGCGTCGAGGCCAACATCCTCGATGAAGGGCGATTGGATCTTGCCGCCGAGGTGCTGGAGCGACTTGATATTGTGCTGGCCGGTTTTCACGAAGGTTGTGGCTACCAGGGTGACAGCCGGCGCCAGAATACGGCCACCCTGCTGCGGGTGATGGAGAATCCGCAGGTCGACATCATCTCCCATCCGGGCAATCCGCAATTTCCGCTGGATTACGCCGCCGTGGTGGCCCAGGCTGGGCGCACGGGCGTGGCGCTGGAGATCAATAGCTCGTCCTTCTCCCTGAGTCGGCGCAACAGTGCGCCCAACTGTCTTGAAATTGTTCGCCTTTGTGCCCGGCAGGGCGTGGCTGTGGCCGTGGGCAGCGACGCCCATATCGCCCAGGGGGTTGGTCAGTTCGATGACGCGTTACAGGCCCTTGAGCAGTGTGGCCTGCCGCCGGAGCTGGTGGTCAACCGCACCCTGGCCTCGACCCGCGCCTTCTTGGGTCGCAACGGCCGTATGCTGCGCTGAGGATCGTTTTTCTTGGCTTTTCCTTTTTTATTCCGGGAGGTGCTGTGAAGCTGGCAGCCGAGCGGCAACAGATTGTCGACTACGGCCTGCGTTTGTTGCAGGCCGGGCTCACCACCGGCAGTGGCGGTAATCTTAGCTGTCTGTGCCGGGAGCAGGAACTTATCGCTATCGGACCGAGCGGCATCGCCTATACCGATGTCCGGCCAGAGGATGTGGTGATTGTCGATCGGCAGGGCCGGCGGGTGGAGGGGCGTTATCAGCCGTCGAGCGAGCTGGGTTTTCATCTGGCGCTTTACGACCGGCGGCCCGATATTGCCGCCGTGGTACATACCCATTCGGTTTATGCCACCACCCTGGCCTGCCTGCACTGGGAGTTGCCCGCAGTGCACTATCTGGTGGGCTACAGTGGCGACAGGGTGCCGCTGGCGCCCTATGCCACCTTCGGCACGGCTGAGCTGGCCCGGGCGGTGGCCGACAGCATCGGTGGTTACAATGCCGTGCTGCTGGCCAATCATGGGCTGGTAGCGGTGGGAACCCAACTGGAGCGGGCGTTCAACGTGGCTGAGGAAATTGAGTTTGTTGCCCGTCTCTACTATCAGTGCCGTTGTGCCGGTACGCCGGTGCTGGTGGCAGAAGATGAGATGGCACGGGTGCTGGAGCGGTTCAAAAGCTATGGCCAACCAACGCTGCCGTCGGCCTGAGCGCATCGCCCGGGCTGACCGGAGGGGCTAGGGCGTGGCCTTGTGGCAGAACAGGCAGCGGTTGGGATCGGGATGCTCTGGCGGGAACTCCATGCCGGGCTGGCCGTGGCAGTCCTTGCAGAAGGCTTCCGCGGCCTTTTTGCCTTCCTGCTGGAAGAGTGTCAGGTAGGGTGCGTGGGTCGTATCCCGCGGCAGATGCGGGGTGGTTTCTTCCGGGGCGGCCCATAAAAAGGCCACCAGAGCGATGCCGGCGATGACAAGCAGCAGATCTCGCGTTTTCACGATGGAGGGTGTCCTCTGGCGTCTTGAGGCAGAACCGGGTTCGGCTGTCAGTCGCCGCGTAAAAAAACCATGTAAATGAGAAAAAAGACGATGGCAGCACCACCGCCGACGAACAGAAATAAGCCGTCGGATGAACGGTCCAGGCTGGTGCCCTGTTCGTGAACAAAGTAGACCAGTGTGACCAGGCCGGCCAGCGACAGGGTGCAGCTCAGCAGCAAGTGCCAGCGCAGGTACAGGCTGACGACCACAAACACGAGGGCCCCGGCGATGAACCAGGGGTTGTGTACCAGATCGAGCGCGACAATATAATCGAGAATGACGCTGGTCTCAAGGGGCTTGAGCCATTCGAGCAGGGTTTCCATGGGCGGCTCCGGGAGTTGCGGGCTGGATGGCAACAAGGCAGCCGGGTTGGCTGCTGCTTCATGAGAGATGATTTTGCAAAAAGTGTCAGGCTTGGATGGCGAGGCGAAAAACGTCACAGGCAAGGCACACACCATGAATCAAACAAGGTAGACGTGCTGTAGCCACGGACGGCAAGGCCCCGAGACCAAGGCAGCAACGCGACCATGGCGAGTTTTCGCCGCGCCATCATGAATGCCTCATACCCTAGCATTACCGCCTGAAAATTCAAGGCGCAAATCCTGGTGAAATCCTTGACGCTGGCGCCGCTGGTCGCCTATCATCGCAGGTCGGCGCCGCGATGCTTTGTGTTGCTGATGTCGCCGCCAGCGGGTGTACGAATGTCCATTCGTGGCTGCCGGAACGGGACGTCCGATGTTTGCTCTGGCCGCTTTCCTGCAAACCCTCGGTGACGCCTCTGGCTGAAGGGCCGCAATCAAGCATCAATGCTAAATCGTCGATGATGAGACCCAAGGCGAAAATCACGGCCTGGGTGGGTGAAAACGTTTTTCGGGAAGGCGGTTGACTGTGTCCTTACGGGCGATCGGTATCTTTGATTCGGGGGTAGGTGGATTGACGGTGCTCAAGGCCATCCGGCAGGAGCTGCCGCTGGAGTCGCTGGTCTATCTGGGTGATACCGCCCGGGTGCCCTATGGCACCAAGAGCCCCCCGACGGTGGAACGCTATGCTCTGCAGGCGGCTGCCTTTCTGCTGGCGCAGCAGGTCAAGATGGTGGTGGTGGCCTGCAATACGGCCTCGTCGGTCGCTCTGCCGGCCCTGCAGCGGGCTCTGCCGGTGCCAGTGGTCGGAGTGATCGAGCCTGGGGCCGCCGGAGCGGTGGAAACCAGCCGCAGCGGCCGCATTGGTGTCATCGGCACCGAGGCCACCATCGCCAGTGCCGCCTATCCTCAGGCCATCCGTGCCCTGCGGCAGGATGCCGAGGTGTATTCCGCTGCCTGTCCGCTGTTTGTCCCCTTGGCTGAAGAAGGCTGGGCCGAGCACGCCGTGGCGCGGCTGACGGCGCAGGAATATCTGGCGCCTTTGCTGCAGCAGCGGGTCGATACGCTGGTGTTGGGCTGTACCCACTATCCGTTGTTGCGGCGCACCCTTGAGGCGATCCTGCCACCGGAGGTGCGTTTGGTGGACTCTGCTCGCCAGACGGCCCTGCAGGTCCGGCGTCTGCTTGGACCGCAGACGCTGGCCCAGCGCGGTGACGGCAGCTGCCGTTTTTTTGTCACTGACGAACCCGCCCGTTTTGTCCGTGTTGGCGGTGCGTTTCTGGGAGAGGCGCTGACCGAGGTGCAGCGGGTGGAATTGCAGTGTGCCCTTGATGGCAGCGGTGCGGTTCTGGCCCAGGTGGCGCCATGAAACGGTTGTTGCTGGCGTTGCTGGTGATTGTGTTGCTGGTGACGGCTGGTTTGCTGATCGGGCGGGCGGTGCTGGACCTGCATCGGCCGGCGGCGCCGGTGCAACGGCTTCTGCCGCAAGCCGAACGCGAGCTGCTGCTCTATTTTGGCGACAACCAGTCGGCCTTTCTGGTCGAACAGCGCCTGCGGCTGCCGGATTCGGGCGATGAGATGCAATTACTGCGGCAGCTGATCGCAGCGCTGATCGCCGGTCCGTCGCCTTCAGCCACGGTGCTGGTGCCGGTGCTGCCCCCCGCCAGCCGGCTGCAGGATGCCGTGCTGGCGGCCGATGGCACCCTGCTGCTCGACTTCAACCGCGCCCTGATCGACCAGCATCCCGGTGGCAGTGCCTCGGAGCTGCTGACGGTGCGTGCCCTGGCCAACACGGTAAGTGCCAATTTCCCCGAAATCAAACGGGTTCGCCTGCTGGTCGATGGCCTGGTCATCACAACCCTCAAGGGCCATCTTGATCTGCGCGGGCCGGTGTCCGCCGATTTTTCCCTGGTGCGACCGGAAGAGATGCAAGACGGCTCACAAGAGACGGCCGCTGTCAACGAGGAGAGACAATGAGTGATTTTCGCCAGGCACTGCGCGAGCAGGTGCTGATTCTGGACGGTGCCATGGGTACCATGCTGCAGGCGCGCGGACTTAAGGCCGGCGACTGCCCTGAGCGGATGAATCTGCTGCAGCCCGGCGTGGTTCGTGGTGTGCATCAGGAGTATGCCGAAGCCGGCGCCCAGATTATCGTCACCAACACCTTCGGTGGCAACCGTGTCAAGCTGGCGCATTATGAACTGGCCGATCAGCTGTACGATATCAACGCCCGCGCCGTTGAGCTGGCCCGTCAGGGACTGGGCGCGCGGCCGGGTTTTGTCGCTGCCAGCATCGGTCCCACCGGCCGCTTTGTCGAGCCGGTGGGGGATGCCGGTTTTGATGAGATGGTCGAGATTTTCGCCGAGCAGGTGCGGCCGCTGGTGGCTGCCGGGGTCGATGTGCTTAGTTGCGAAACCTTTCTCGATATCCGCGAACTCAAGGCGGCCGTGCTGGCCTGCCGGGCTTGCTGCGATCTGCCGGTGATCGCCATGCTGACCTTCGACGATGGTGGTCGTACCGTGCTGGGCACACCGCCCCAGGCCGCCGCCGTCACCCTCGAAGGGTTGCAGGTCGATCTGGTCGGCAGCAACTGCGGTCTGGGTATCGAGGGCATGGTCGAGGTGCTGCGCCAGATGCGGACTGTCTGCAGCCTGCCGCTCATTGCCCAGGCCAATGCCGGCCTGCCGGTGCTGCGTAACGGCGAAACCCTTTTTCCGGCCTCGCCGCAGGAAATGACCGCCTGCCATGATGAACTGATCCGGCTGGGGGTGCGCGTGATCGGTGGCTGCTGTGGCACCACGCCGGCCCATATCCGGGCCATGCGCCAGGCCCTTGAGGGTCGCGATCTGCAATGGCAGGCGCCGGCGCGGCGTGGTTTGCTGTCGAGCCGTACCGAGGTGGTGGCCTTTGGCGGTGATGCGCCCTGCGCTCTCATCGGCGAACGCATCAATCCGACCGGCAAGAAGCAGTACAGTGCCGAACTGCGCGAGGGCAAGACTGCCTATATCCGCAGCGCCGCCCAGCAGCAGACGGCGGCTGGCGCCCATCTGCTTGATGTTAACTGCGGTGCGCCGGGCGCCGACGAGCCTCTGGCGCTGGAGCGGGCTGTCTATGCCATCAGTGGTATCAGCACCCTGCCACTGGTGCTTGATTCCTCTGATCTGCAGGCGCTCGAACGTGGACTGAAGGCTGCCGACGGCAAGGTGCTGATCAATTCGGTCAATGGCGAGGAAAAGAGTCTGGCGACGGTGTTGCCGCTGGCGAAACGCTACGGTGCTGCCGTCATCGGCCTGGCGCTGGACGAGGAGGGCATCCCGGCTACGGCGGACAAACGCCGGGCCATTGCCGAGAAGATTCTCGCTCGCGCCGAGGCGGTTGGCCTGCCGCGCTGTGATGTGGTGATCGATTGCCTGGCCCTGACCGTGTCGGCCCAGCCCGATCAGGCACTGGAGACGCTGCGCGCCATCCGCCAGCTGCGCCAGCAGGGCGTGGCCACGGCTCTAGGGGTCAGCAATATCTCCTTTGGTCTGCCGCAGCGACCGTTGATTTCATCGACCTTTTTTGCCATGGCGCTGGAAGCGGGACTGAGCGCGGCCATCATCAATCCGTGCGAGGCGCGCATGATGGAGGCCTACCGCAGCGCCCGGGTACTACTGCAGCAGGACGCCCAGGCCGCCGACTACATTGCCGCCTATGCTGGCCTGGCGCCACCGACCACGGCAGCGGCGGAGACGCCGGCACCGGTCGGGATTCTGGCCCGCCTGGGCGAGGCCGTGCTGCAGGGTGATGCCGAGGGCGTGGTGGCGCTGGTGGAACAGGCCCTGGCCGAGGGCCATGCGGTGATGGCCATCAGTAACGAAGGGTTGCTGCCGGGATTGGAAGAGGTCGGTCGCCGGTTTGGCGACAACCGCATCTTTCTGCCGCAGGTGCTGCGCAGCGCCGAGACCATGCAGCGTGCTTTTGGCCGGCTGAAGCAGGAGATGCGCGGCGAGGCCCTGGCCAGTCGCGGTCGGATTCTGATGGCGACCGTGGAAGGCGATATTCATGACATCGGCAAGAATATCGTCTGCACCCTGCTGGAGAATCACGGTTTCGAGGTCATCGATCTGGGCAAGAACGTGGCGGCGGGCCGCATCGTGGAGCAGGCGCTGGCCCATCAGGTGGACGCGGTCGGCCTGTCGGCGCTGATGACCACCACCCTGCAGCAGATGCAGGTGACCATTGACGCCCTGCGTGCCGCCAGTGTGCGGGTGTTCACCATGGTGGGTGGCGCCGTGGTAACCCAGGATTACGCCGACAGTATCGGTGCTGATCTCTATGCGGTCGATGCCATGGAAGCCGTCGACAAGATCAAGGTGCTGCTGCGGCGCGATCCGCCGACGGTCTGAGCGTTTGCCGCCGGTGGCCGCACCGGCCCTCTTCTCCAACAGAAGGAGCGACTGCGATGGTCGGTGGCTTCAATCATAACTTCTGCTATCAGGGCCAGACTTTTCATCTGCAGACCGAGGACAGTGGCCCGGTCCGTGCCCGTATCACCAGCTTGCTGTACCTGGGGGGTACCATCATCGCGCGGCAGAACTTTGACTATCCCGACTGGCGCGAACTGCCTGACCTGACGGCCCGAGTGGAGGCGCAAATGAAGAGCCAGCACAAGCAGCTGCTGCGCGATCTGCATCGCGGTGCCTTCGATGACCGTATCGCGGCTGTCAGCGGCGCGCTGCCGGCCGGGCCAGCCGTGGCTGAGCCGCCAGTCCAGGAGGCAGTGGCTGCGCCTGAACCCGAGCTGGAAGCGCTGGTGCGGGCCTATCTGCGAGCGGGGCGCGACTGATGCCGCCGCAACCCGCTCGACCGGATCTGCGCAACAGCCTGATTTTCCGTGTCATCGGTATGAACATTCTGCTGCTGACCGTCGGCATTGGCGTTTTTACCGTCTTTCACTATCAGCGTGATCGCCAGAACATGCTGGCCGTGACCACCGATGGTGCCGAGATTCTGATGGCAACCATTGAAAACGCTGTATTCAACTCCAAATGCCGGGGTGATGCCCAGAAGCTGCAGAACACGCTGGAATTCATCGCCCGCAGTCCCAGTCTGCGCGGCGTGCGCATCTTCAATCCGCATAGTGGCCGCATTGCCAACTCCTCCCGGCCGGATGAAATCGACCAGGTGGTGGCCGCCGACGCCCTCGCCCTTTACCGCAGCGGTCGGAGTTCGGCCCTGTTCCAGCACGACAACGAGGAGGTGCTGAGCATCGTCCGGCCCATCACCAGCCGCACCCTGTGTCAGGATTGCCACGGCACCCAGGAACAGGTTCTCGGGGTTCTCAATCTCAACTATTCCATGCAGAGCACCGCGGTGCGCCTGGCCCAGTCGTCGCGCTGTTTCAGCCTGTCGATGGTGTTCATCACCTTGCTGCTGTCGGCCGGGGTGTCGTTTATTCTGTTGCGCTATGTCCGCCGGCCGATTCAGACGCTGAGCTATCGTATGGCCCAGGTCGAGGCGGGTGAAAAAAATGTGCGTATGGAGCCGAAATCAACGGATGAAATTGGCTATCTGATGCGCAGTTTCAACTCTATGGTCAGCCGTCTGGAAGCGGCCCAGACGGAACTGGAGCAGTATCATTTCCGCCAGATGGAACAGGCCGATCGCCTGGCGGCCATTGGTGAGATGGCCACCGGCATGGCCCATGAAATCAAGAATCCGCTGGCGGGCATCAGTGGTGCGGTGACCGTGCTGGCCGACGACCTGCCGGTGGGTGATCCGCGGCGTCAGGTGGTGGCTGACATCCTTGGACAGATCGATCGCCTCAACAAAACGGCCACCGATCTGCTGCATTTTGGCCGACCGGGCCAGCCGCAATGCAGTTATGTTCAGCTCAATGAGGTGGTTTGCGAAACCCTCTTCTTTGTTGCCCAGCATCCCGAGGCCTGCAATGTGCGCCAGGAACTGGCTCTGCAGTCCGATCTGCCGCCGATCTGGGCCGATCGCAAGCAGATCCAGCAGGTGGTGCTCAACATCATCATCAACGCGCTGCAGGCCATGCCCGATGGCGGTTCTCTGCGTTTGGCGAGCGAACTTAAGTGTGAACAGGACCAGCGCTGTTATGTTCGGCTGACCATTGCCGATACGGGTGTCGGTCTGGATGTGGCGCAGCTCGAACGGATTTTCACGCCTTTTTATACCACCAAAACCCGGGGTACCGGTCTGGGACTGGCCATCTGTCGCCAGCTGGTGAAGCAGAACGATGGCCGCATCAGCCTGGTCAGTGCGCCCGGCGAAGGCACCAGTTTTACCCTGTCCTTTCCGGCGGCAGCGCCGCCAGAACCTGCCAAGGAAGAAGAATCCGCATGAATTCGGCCCGTATATTGGTTGTAGATGATGAACACCTGATTCGCTGGTCCCTGGAGCAGAGCCTGAAGAAACAGGGCTACCGGGTGCGCACAGCGGCGTCGGGCGAGGAGGCGCTGGACGCGGTTCGGCGCGAATCGCCGGATCTGGTGTTGCTCGACATCCAGCTGCCTGGTATCGACGGTCTGGAAACGCTCGAACGGCTGCGCGAAGGCGACGGTGATATCAGCGTCATCATGATCACGGCCCAGGGTGTGCTGGAAACGGCGGTGCGGGCCATGCAGCTGGGTGCCTGTGACTACATCAACAAACCGTTTAACCTCGATGAGCTGGCAGTAGTCATCCGTAAGGCGCTGGAAACCCGCGCGCTGCAGAAGGAGGTGGAACATCTACGGACAGAGAAAAAGCGGGCCCAGAGCAACGCGCGTATCGTGGCGGAAAGTGAGCACATGGCGCGGGTACTGGATATGGTCGGCAAAATCGCCCGTAGTGACGCCATTACCGTGTTGATCCAGGGTGAAAGTGGCACCGGCAAGGAGCTGGTGGCCCGCGCCCTGCACGATGACAGCGCCCGTAAGGATCAGCCGTTCATGGCCATCAACTGTGCCGCCGTGCCGGAAACCCTGCTGGAGAGCGAGCTGATGGGTCACGAGAAGGGCGCCTTCACCGATGCCAAGATGCTCAAAAAGGGTCTGTTTGAGTTGGCCAGCGGTGGCACGGTGTTTCTTGACGAGATCGGCGACATGCCCCTGGGCATGCAGGCCAAGCTGTTGCGGGTGCTGGAGGAACGCTGCTTTCGTCGGATCGGCGGCACCAAGAATATCCACGTCGATATCCGCATCGTTGCCGCCACCAACAAGGATCTGCTCAAGGCTATCGAGGAGGGCAGCTTTCGCAAGGATCTGTATTATCGCATTCAGGTCATTCCCATCTATCTGCCGCCGTTGCGCGACCGCCGCGACGATATCCTGCCGCTGGCACAGTACTTCATTGGCCATTTCAACCGCGAATTCGGCAAGAGCTTCAAGGGCCTGAGCAAAAAAGCCCAGCAGTACCTGTTGGGGTACGATTGGCCGGGCAATATCCGTGAATTGCGCAACGTGCTTGAACGGGCGGTCATTCTTGAAGGTGGTGACCTGCTGGAGATCGAACCCCTGCCGCGCGAGGGCGCCGACAGCCCTGGCGAGAATTCGCCGGCCCTTGGCGCCTTCAATCTGCCGCCGGAGGGGGTCGATATCGAGGTGGTCGAGCGCGAACTCATCCAGCAGGCCCTGCTCCTGTGTCAGGGCAATCAGTCGCAGGCCGCGCGCAAGCTGCATCTGGGCATCGACGCCTTCCGTTACCGCATGAAGAAATTTGGCCTGCTGTGAGCACGACGCCCACGCTGCTGTGTTGTCTGAACGAAAAAAAGGGGTCTTCCATGGCCGACCGTGTCGACCATCTGTATCTGATCGACGGTTCCTCCTACATCTACCGCGCCTACTACGCCATCCGTCATTTGTCGACTTCGCGCGGGCTGCCCTGCAATGCCGTGCTGGGGTTCACCAAGATGCTGCTCAAGGTGCTGCGCGAACAGCAGCCCGCGTATCTGGCAGTGGTGTTCGATGCCCGGGGGCCAACCTTTCGTACGGAACTGTACCCCGCCTACAAGGCCAACCGAGCCGCCATGCCGGAGGATCTGGTGCCGCAGATCCCGCTGATCAAGCAGATGGTGCGCGCCCTGAACCTGCCGCAGATCGAGCAACAGGGCTTCGAGGCCGATGATCTCATCGCCACCCTGACCCGCCGCCAACTGGTGCTTGGCGGAGCGGTGACCATTGTCAGCAGCGACAAGGATCTGATGCAGCTGGTTGGGCCGCAGGTGCGCATGCTCGATACCATGAAGGACCGGGTTATCGGTCCGGCCGAGGTGGCCGAGCGCTTTGGCGGGGCTGAGCGGGTTGTCGAGGTGCAGGCCCTGGCCGGCGACAGCTCGGACAATGTGCCGGGTGTGCCCGGTATCGGTGAAAAGACCGCCCGCGAGCTGATCGACCGTTTTGGTACCCTGGAGCAGCTGCTGGCTCGTTGTGACGAGGTCAGTGGCGTCAAGCGGCGCGAGAATCTCAGAAATTACGCCGACCAGGCGCGACTTTCGCGCCAGCTGGTCACCCTGGTCGATACGGTGCCCCTGGCGGACCTGCCCGCCGACCTGCGGCCGGGCGAGCCGGATCGTCCCGCGTTGGCGGCGCTGCTGCGCGAGTTGGAATTCCAGCAGCTCTACGAGGACTTCGGGCTGGCGCTGTCATCGCCCGCTGCTGCCGCCGGGGATTATCGCTGCGTGACCGATGCCGTCGAGCTGAAGGCGCTGGTGGCGCAGTTGCGCGCGGCCGGAGGATTTGCCCTGGATACCGAAACCACCTCCCTGGTGCCGCGCCAGGCCGAGCTGGTTGGCCTGTCCTTTGCCGTAGCCGCCGGTCAGGCCTGGTATGTGCCGGTCGGCCACTGTGGCGCCGATGCTGCCGTCCAGTTGCCACGGGCCCAGGTGCTGGCGGCGTTACGGCCGCTGCTGGAGGATGACCGCCTGAACAAGGTTGGCCAGAACCTGAAATACGACGTCCAGGTGCTGCGCGGTGCTGGTATTGAACTGCGCGGCATACAGGCCGATACCCTGCTGCAGTCGTATCTGCTGTTCCCGGCGGCCCGTTCCCACGGTTTGGATGCCCTGGCGCTGGAACACTGCGATCATCAGATGATTCGCTACGAGGAGGTGGTCGGCAGTGGCAAGGCGCAGAAGCCCTTCGCCGCCGTGTCCCTGGATGAAGCCAGTCGCTATGCCGCCGAGGATGCTGATTTTACCTGGCGGCTGTACCAGAAGTTCGACCCGCTGTTGCAGGCGGAGTTGCGTCGCCTGTTCGAGCAGGTCGAAATGCCGCTGCTGCACGAGCTGATCGACATGGAATGGCATGGCATGGCCATCGACTGTGACCATCTGGCGGCCTTAAGTGCCGAATTTCAGCAGCAGATTGACGCTCTGCAGCAGCAGATTCATCAGCTGGCCGGCACGGCCTTCAATCTCAATTCACCCAAGCAACTTGGTGAAGTGCTGTTTGAAACCCTGGCGTTGCCGCATGGCAAAAAGACCAAGACCGGTTGGTCGACGGCCGTTGATGTGCTCACTGGCCTGGCTGACGCCCATCCCATCGTTGCTCTCATCCTTGAATATCGTTCTCTGGCCAAGCTCAAGGGGACCTACAGCGACAGTCTGCCGCGGCTAGTTGACCCTGCCAGTGGCCGGATTCATTCCAGTTTCAATCAGGCCGTTACCGCCACCGGCCGGCTATCGTCGAGCGAGCCGAATCTGCAGAACATCCCCATCCGCAGCGAGGCCGGCCGTCGCATCCGCCAGGCCTTCATCGCGCCGCCGGGTCATCTGCTGCTGGCCGCCGATTATTCACAGATTGAGCTGCGGGTGATGGCGCATCTGGCCGATGAGCCGCACCTGCAGCACAGCTTTGCCACCGATGAGGATATTCACCGCCGTACCGCCAGCGAGCTGTTTGGCGTTTTTCCTGAACTGGTCAGTGACGAACAGCGCCGCCGGGCCAAAACCATCAATTTCGGCGTGCTCTACGGCATGGGTGCCTTCAGCCTGGCGCGGGAGCTGGGCATTCCAACCGGTGAGGCCAAGCGCTATATCGACAGCTATTTCGCCCGCTATCCGGCGGTGCTGCGTTTTATCGAACAACAGAAGCAGTTGGCCGCGGCACAGGGCTATGTCACCACGCTGCTTGGCCGACGCTGTGCCGTTGCCGACATCCACAGCAAAAATGGTCAGGTGCGCAGTCAGGCCGAACGCAACGCCGTCAACTATCCGGTGCAGGGTTCGGCTGCTGATATCATCAAGGTGGCCATGGTGGGTGTCGGACGGGTGCTGCGTCAGCAAGGGCTGAAAAGTCGCATGGTGTTGCAGGTGCACGACGAACTGCTGTTCGAGGTGCCGTTGGCCGAGCGCGAGGCGGTCGAGGCTCTGGTGCGTCAGCAGATGGAACAGGCTGTCGCATTGCGGGTGCCACTGCGGGTCGATCTTGGCTGGGGTCGCAACTGGAGCGAGGCCCACTGACCGATTGCCACTGTCTCATGGCAGGGATTTTCTACCCGTTGACGAAGACCAGGGGTTGCTTGCCGCAGGCTTGAAATTGGCCGATATCGGTTATACTATCGCCGGAACCACAGAGAGCCATCAGGCGCTAAAGGAGGGGAGCACATGATCAAGGAAATCGGCTTTATCGGTCTCGGCACGGTCGGCAAATCCATGGCGCGTAATCTGCTCAAGGGCAATTACCAGCTGACCGTGTACGACAGCCGCAAGGGAACGGTTGAGGAACTGGTGGCTCAGGGCGCCAAGGGGGCAAGCACCGCCATTGAGGCCGCTCGGGGCAAGGACATGGTCATTGCCGTGCTGCCGGATGAAAAGGGCTTGCGTCAGGCGTTCTTCGCCGAAGAGGGCTTTCTGGCCGGTATTGATCCTGGCACCATTCTGTGTGATATGGGAACCCATTCGCTGGAGTTGACCAAGGAACTGGAAAAGCACGCGGCCCAGCGCAAAATCCAGTTTGTCGACGCGCCGGTGTGGGGCACCAAGGAGCACGCCGCCCACGGCTTGCTGACCATTCTGGTAGGTGGCGATAATGCCGTGGTCAGCCGCTGTCGCGAGGTGCTGTCCTATGTTGGCCTTAATATTCTGCATGTCGGCGGTGTCGGCGATGCCACCCGGATGAAGTTTGTCGTCACTCTGATGCAGTCGCATCTGATGGAGGCTCTGGCCGAGAGTCTGGTATTCGGCGAGCGGCTGGGATTCAGCAACGATCAGATCATGGAGGTGCTTGATGCCGGCGGCGTGGCCTCGCCGTTGCTGCACAAGAAGGGCCGCTCCGTCGCGCGGGGTGATTTCAGCCGTAACCTGGCGCTGAAGTATGTTTACGAGGGCCTGCGCAAGGTGAAGGAGGCGGCCGATATCACCGGCACCCGTTTGCCGGCGATGGAATCGGTGCTGGATGTTTACGGCGAAGCCATGGCTGACGGCCGGGGTGAAGAGGATTTCTCCGCTGTCATCAAGGTGCTGAAAAAATAGGCCGCTGCGGCCTGTGATCGTATGAAGGGATTGTCCACAGGGGAAGCCGGAAAGGCTTCCCCTGTTTTTATGGCTTGTTATTGCGGGCAATGGCCGGGGTCGTTGCCGTTTTTTCCGAGGAGAAGATCATTATGCGTTTGTCTGTCGCGTCTGTCCTGATGTCTGCGGCTCTGGTCCTGTTGCTGGTTGGTGCGGGCTGGGCCGCGCCCTTTCGCTTGAGCGAAACGGAATTTATGCGTTGGGTCCAGACCCAGCAACTGCCCGGTTTTGTGGCGGATGAGGAGAGTCTGGAAAACTACGATGACCGGGAGTTTACCCTCGATTTCATGGCAACGGGGGCGCCCCAGCATCTGTCGATCAAGATCGAGCCGGGCTCCATGGCTGAACTTAAGGGCGATCCCAATCTGGCAACCTATGTCGAAGGCCAGTTTCAGGGCCGCCGGCTGGCTTACTGTACACTCAAGAGCATGGCCGGCATGTCGCTGCTGTATCTTGACCTGCCGGAGCGGGGCGCGCAGCTGCGCCTGCTGACCGCGCCACAGAAAAGCCGGGCCGATATGGAGCGGCTGCTGGCGGCCTTCGATCTGTCCGCCTTGCGCTAAGAGTGCGGGGTGGTGGGCTGCTATAGGCGTATTGTCCTCTGGTCTGTGCTGCTGCATTTGGCGCTGTGGGGTGGTGGGCTGACCCGCGCTCCGGCGCAGGGTCTGGTCCTGCATCCGCACCCCGGCCGGTTGCAGGCCTTGGCGGCATTACCCGATGGGGCGGTGCTGGCGGTGGGGGAGGTGCTGTGGCCCCAGGCCGGGGCTTTGCCAGGGGCCGCGCCGCAGATGCGCGGTCTGGTGGCGCGGCTGGGAGCCGACGGTTTGCTGTGCTGGAGTCGCACCTACGCCTGCGGGACCAGCTGTCAGTTGACAGCAGTGGCCGCCCTGCCGGATGGCGGTGCTCTGGCGCTGGGCAGTTGCGCTGCCGTTGCCGCTGGTCCAAGGTCGGCCTGGGCGCTCTGTCTTGATGCGCAGGGCGCTATCCGCTGGCAGTGGTGTAGCGACCCATCGCAGGACAGAATCGGTGTGGCCGTGGCGGCTGCTGCGCCCGATTACCTGGTGGTGGTGCTGCGGCAGACTGACCAGCAGCAGCCGCACCTGCAGTTGGTGCAGCTTGACGCGGCGGGACAGGCCCGCTGGCTGGCTACGCCGGAGGATGGGCCGCTGATCCCTGCCCGATTGCAGCTGCTGCCCCAGCAGCGGCCGCCGGCGCTGCCGCCGGGCGCGTTAGCGCTGACCGCATCGCAGCCCATTGCGCCCTGTGGCACACGACCGCTGGTGTTGTGGCTTGATCCGGCCGGCCGGTTGTTGCGTCGTCAGGTGTTGGGCGCGGCGGGCTCGGTGCCGCAGCTGCTAGCGCTGGCTGATGGTTTGCTGGCTGGCTGGACAGGTCTCGATCTTCAGCAGCGGGCTTTTCCACAGCTGGTCTGGCTGACCGCCGACGGCTACCGCGAACTGCCGCTGGCGCGGCAAGTGGCTGGTGATGTCGAGCTGATCGGGCTGGCGCATTGTGCCGTGGCTGGGCAGACGGCGGGGCCGGTGGTGCTGGGGCTGAATGTCACGGCGCCTGCTGCTGCCGGCCAGGTGTGGTTGCAGTTGCTGGCAGCCTTCCCCCCGGTGGTGGTGGAAGGGGTGGCCAGGCCGGGCGCAGTGCTGCGTTTGTTGCGGGATGTGCGGGGCGAAGCGCTGTTGCTGACCGGTTCGACCCTGCTGCTGGCCGGCGCCGCGCCGGCTGGCCCGGCGGGTGGCCGACCCTGGTTGTATCGCATGGATTTGGCCGAGATCGATGGCGAGAGTCTGGCGTTGGGGCCTGTGACGGTCGCGCCGCCGCAGGAGGGCGAATGGTGTGATCCGCAGCTGCTACTGACGGCACGAAATGGAGCCATGCAGCTGCTGGCCGAGCGTTGGGTGCCGCCCGAGGCGGCCTGGCCCTGGCCCGTTTTGCGCGGCCAAACGCTGGCCGGCGAGGAATGCTGGCGCCAGTTGCTGCCCTATGCCAATGGCCGAATCTGCTGGCTGCAACCTTTGCCTGAAACGGCTGAGATTCTGGTCGGAGTAACGGTGCCGGCTGTGCCTGGTCCGGCTGCCTTGCGTTTGTTGCGTCTGTCGTCGCAGGGAGTGGTGCAGCAGGACTGGCTTTGTGGCGAATGGCCGGGACAGATCGACGGGGTTCAGATTGGATCGGCTGGTGCGTTGCTGGTACAGGGCCGGCTGGAGACGCCGGCGGGGCCGCAGCTGTTGCGTCTGTCTTTGCCCGCTGGCTTGTGACGACGTTATCAGGATTGCCAGCTGATGCCGACCAGCAGCCAGCGGCCGGGTCGCTCGACAAAGCCACTTTCATGACCTTTCTGGTCAAACAGGTCGGTGACGTCGAGATGGCAGGACCAGTGACGATCGAATTGCCAGCGCAGGCGGCTATCGACCAGCAGGGCGTCCTCGCCGCCGAAACGACGTTCGTAGCGCAGCTGTAGCCGCTGGCTGAGCGGGGGCAACCACTGCAGTTGCAGGCCGGTGTGCAACTGATGACGCAGCTGATCACGACTGTACTTGGTTTCCAGACCGTTGCTGCTGAAATCACTGTGGAGCCAGCTGTAGTTCAGCTCAAGCTGAACCAGCCAGGGCAGCAGCGGCCAGGGCTGTTGCCAGGTCAGGCCGCTTTCAACACCCCAGTTGCGGCTGTGGGCGACATTGCGCACCTGCCAGAGGGTTTCTCCGGGGGCCTGGGCCCAGTCGATCAGGTTGTCGCTGTCACGCCGGAACAGGCTTAAATGGGCCTGACGGTGCTGGTCCTGCCAGCGCAGACCCGTTTCCCAGGTGGTTGCCTCTTCCGGTTTCAGGTCGGCATCGCCCCGGTGGTTGGGGGTCTGGTAGTACATTTCGGTGTAGGTCGGAATGCGGAAGCTGCCGCCGACGGCAGCGAACCAGTGCCACTGCCGGTTGATGGCCAGACTGATCTCGGCACCCGGCCAGCTCTGCCAGCCCCAGCGCCGGCTGTAAAGGGCATGGAGTCCGCCTCCGAGTTGCAGACGATCGCCCAGGGCGTAGCGCTGATTGAAAAACAGGTTATGCAGGTGGCGCTGGTGGTCGCCCAGGCTGCTGCTGCGGATTTGCTGCCAGTCGCCGCTGTAGCCGAAACTGCTCTGCCCCAGGGCGGATTCCAGCGAGCCCTGCAGGCCCGGTGTCAGGTTGTGGCTGGTGCTGTCATTGCTGAACCAGCGGCCGTTGTAGGCATAACGGTAGCGGTCCTCGTGGCGGTTGAGGCTCAGCGTCGGCCGCCAGTGCAGTCGTTCGCCGTACAACTCGGCGGCCAGCAGGGCGCGGGCGTTGCGACTGCGTTCCTTCTGCTGCGGATCGTCGAAATAGTAGCGGCTGGCGCCGTAATCCCGCTCGCTCAGGGCCAGCAAGGCCTGCATTTCCTGGCCGGCCAGTTCCCCCTGGGCCTGATAGTTGATCACCTTGCTGTTGAAGCCTGTTGGTTCGTCGTGGCGGTGTCCGGAACTGTACAGGTGCCCGGCGCCAAGGCGGTGATGCCAGTTGCCCAGCTGCCAACGCGCCTGCCCCTGGGCGTTGAGGGCGTCGTGATCGCCAGCGCTGAGGTCGGCACGCCAGGCTGGGCCCTTGCTGGCGCGGGTGACGATGTTGATGGCTCCGGCCATGGCGTTGGCGCCATAAAGGCGGGCGCTGGGACCCTTGACAATCTCGATGCGTTCGATATCGGCCAGCTGCAGGGGCAAATCGAGGTTATGGTGGCCGGTCTGGGGGTTGACCTGCGGAATGCCATTAATCAGAATCAGAGTCTGTTCGAAGCTGCCGCCGCGAATGGCGACATCCGCCTGCTGCCCAAAGGGGCCGCGCTGGCGCAGGTCGACGCCGCTGACTTGTTCCAGGGCGTCGAACAGGCTGCCGCCGGGCAGCCGTTCCAGATCGGCCCGTTCAAGGATGGTCACGGTCTGAGCGGCTTCCTGCAGGGGCTGGGGGCTGCGGCTGGCGCTGACGATGAGCTCCGCCAGCTGTTGCCGCGGTTCGGCCGCAGCGTTACCCGCAAGCGTCACAACCACGACAACCGTGAGGAGCAATGCCCTCAAGGGCTTGTGCTGGGGCAGGGCAGCAGGTGAATGATGGAACAGGGACATGGCAGCTCCTCTTTTTGCCTCAGGGGTCAGACCCGGCTATGGCGTGCATTGGTCAACTCATGATAAGGTCTGGGTTGACGATGGATTGAAGCAGGCCAGGCCTGGTTTTGTCAACCATGTTTATTGTTCTGGTTGACGTAGGGCTGGCCGGGCTCCCGGCATGGACAAGCGATACAAACCTGCCATACTGCCAAAGACCTGCTGGCAGGCAGTCCGTAAGGGCTGACCAGGGGGAGCGTTAAGACCGAGCGGCGGCGCCTGCGGGAGTCCGGCCGTCGCTGTTCAGGGAGCCACCGATGGAAGATCTCCACCAACAACAGGTACCGCAAATTGCCCTGCACCTGTGGCCGGTGGATGGTCTGCTGGTGCTTGATGCCTGTGGTCGGGTGCAGTCGATGACGGCTTCCGTGCGAACCCTGCTGCAGCGTTACGGTATCGGTGTCGCCGCCCTGCAGCAGGTGCTGCCGGCCGGATTGCGACGGCTGGAGCAGGCCGGCTCGGCCATGGAGCAGGTCGCCTGTCCCGATCTGCTGCCAGGCTTGGCGCCGCAGGACAATCTCTGGTCGCTGCAGTTGCTCTACGATGGCCAGGGTGGCCAGCAGGCTGTCCTGCTGCGTCATCACAGTTCGGCTGATGGCGCCGCGGCCGATCTCTGGCAGGCATTGCTGCTGCATCTTGATCTGCCACTGGTGGTGACGGATGCGCCCGGTCGTTTGCTGTTTATCAACCCGGCCGCCCGCCGGTTGCTGGGTGAAGCGCCGCAGGTCGGTGCCGCCGGGGTGTTTCTGCCGGCCCTGACCGCCACCGAGAATGACCAACTGGCTGCCTATCGTCTGACGGTGCTTTCCACCGGTGAGGCTCTGGTGGCCCGATCAGTGCCGGAGTGTGGTGGCCAGACCCTCTACGAGGTCACCTTTACTCCGCTGCTGAATGAAGCTGGCCAGGTTTATGCCCTCATCGAAACCCTGCACGATCTGTCCCATACCCAGCAGATGGAGCTGCGTCTTGGACAGCAAGAGGAACGCCTGCAGCAGATGCTGCTGTACGACCAGATGACCCGACTGCCCAGCCGCTTGCAGTTCGGCAAGCGGCTTGATGCCGCGATTGCCCGGGCTGCCCAGCGCGGTGATCAACTGGCGGTGATCTGTCTCGATCTCGATAACTTTCGCAAGGTCAATGATTCGCTTGGCCACGATGTCGGTGATATGGTGCTACGCCAGGTGGCGGAAAGACTCAGCGCCAGCGTCGGCGTCAACGACATGGTGGCGCGGCTCAGTGGAGATGATTTCTTTGTTTTGCTTGACCGCCTGCTCGATGCGGATCACGCTCGGGTGGTGGTGGAAAACATGTTCTGGGCCATCCGCGAGCGCCTGCCGGTGGCGGGTTACGAGCTGTTTCTTACCGCCAGCGCCGGCATCAGTCTCTATCCGGCGGATGCCCGTCAGACCCAGGGGCTGATGCGCTGTGCCGATGTGGCCATGCACAAGAGCAAACGGCGTGGCGGCAATGGTTTTCAGTTTTTCACGCCGGAACTCGACCGCAACCTGCGCCATTACCTGGCCCTCGAAGCCGATCTGCAACAGGCCCTGCCGCGCGGGCAGCTGCATCTGCTGTATCAGCCGCAGTATGCTCTGCGCGATGGTCGCCTGATCGGACTGGAGGCGCTGCTGCGTTGGCAGCACCCGGAGCGGGGAGCTATCGGGCCGACCGAATTCATCCCGGTGGCTGAAAACAGCGGCCTGATCGTCGAACTCGGCTACTGGGTGCTGGAACAGGCTTGCCGGCAGAACCGCGTCTGGCAGTTGCAGGGCCTGCCGCCGGTGGTGGTTGCGGTGAACATCTCGCCCCGCCAGTTCCGGCTTTCCAGCCTGGTGGCGGATGTTGCGGCCATTCTGCAGCGCAGTGGACTGGATCCCCACCATCTGGAGCTGGAGATTACCGAGGGAACCATCATGGAGGATGTGGAACTGGCCATTGCCACAATGGAGCAGCTCAGTGCCATGGGTATTCGCTTGTCCATTGATGACTTCGGTACTGGCTATTCCTCGTTGAGCTATCTGCGTCGTTTTCGTATTTCCAAGCTCAAGATTGATCGCTCCTTTGTCGAAACGATTGTCGAGGAACCGGGTGCGGCCCGGATCGCCCACTCCATCGTTGATCTGGCCCGCAACCTGGGTCTGGCGGTAATTGCCGAGGGGGTGGAGAACAGTGCTCAGTTGCACTGCCTGCGCCGGTTTGGTTGTGAGGAGGTACAGGGCTATCTGCTGGGAGTACCCGTACCGGTGGCGCTGGTGCCGGACTGTTTTCGTGTGCCGCCGGCACTGGCGGCCTGTAATGATAGCGGATCTGATGATCTGCGGTGTCCAAGCGTTTGCGACAACGAGTTGGAATGACGGACAAACTCAAGAACGCGCGACTTTGTCGAACGGCGCGTGGAGGAGCGGATGGCTGAATCCTGCGAGGATCGTCGGCTGCTGGAGATGCTGCACCGGCGCAATGAAGAGCTGCAAACCCTGGTTCAGATCGGCAAGACGCTGACGTCGACGCTGGATATTGAAGAACTGACCAATATCATCATCGAAAAAGCCAATCTGCTGTTTAAGTCACGCGCCTGGTCGCTGCTGTTTCTTGACGAGGCCAGCCAGGAACTGGTGTTTGATGTGGTGGTTTCCGAGGTGGCCCCCCAGCTCAAGGGCCAGCGACTGGCGCTGGGGCAGGGTATCGCCGGCTATGTCGCCTTGCAGCGCCAGCCGCTGTTGGTGGCGGATGTGCGCCGTGATCCGCGCTTTTGTGCCGCGATGGATCGGTTGACCGGGTTTCCGACCTGTTCGGTGTTGTGCGTGCCGGTGCAGATACAGGGACAGCTGCTTGGGGTGATGCAACTGGTCAACGGTCCCGGTGATCCGTCTTTTAACGATAACGACATGCAGCTGTTGGCAACCATTGCCGACTATGTTGCCATTGGCATCTCCAATGCCCGCAATTTCAGTCGGGTGCATGAGTTGGTGATCACCGATGATCTCACCGGGCTGTTCAACGCCCGCTATTTCGATGATCTGCTCACGACCGAGATCAGCCGTGCCCACCGTTTTGGCGAACCCCTGTCCCTGGTGTTCATGGATCTGGATCATTTCAAATGGGTCAACGATCGTCATGGCCACCTGGTGGGCAGCCGAATGCTGGCGGAGATCGGGCAGCTGCTGAAGAACCGCATCCGGGCAGTTGATTTCGGTGCCCGTTATGGGGGAGACGAGTTTGTGCTGATTCTGCCGCAGACCGGCAAGACTGGCGCCTTCGAACTGGTCAGTCAGTTGCGCCAGCGTATCCGTGAGCATGTTCTGCTGGCGGATAATGGCACGCCTGTGCAGGTGACGGCCAGTTTCGGCATTGCCAGTCTGCCAGAGGATGCTGATAACAAAATTGATCTGATTCGATTGGCCGACAACCGTATGTACCGGGTCAAGGAAACCTCTCGTGACGGCATATGTCTCGATTAATGAGATAGGTCGGCGAACGACAAGGAGAATATCATGGCGCAGCCATACCGCTTCAACTGGAACGATCTGGGGGATTTGACAGAGGGTCGTCCCCATCTGGGGAACAGCACCTCGGTACAGAGTTATCGCCTGATGCAGTTCACTTTCAAGCAGGTGCTCTGTGAACGTTTTGGCCGCGAACAGACTGCCGAGCTGTTTCGGGCGGCCGGCCTGCTGGCGGGCCGTGAATTCTGCAGAAATCTGCTGGATACCGGATTGCCGCCGATGGATTTTATTGCCGCTTTGCAACAGCGGCTGATCGACGAAGGAATCGGTATCCTGCGTTTTGAACAGACCGATCTGGAACGTTTACATTTCGTCCTGACCGTTGATGAGGATCTCGACTGTTCTGGTCTGCCGCTGATGGGCGAAACCGTCTGCGATTACGACGAAGGCTTCATTGCCGGTGTGTTCGAACAGTATCTTGGCCGACCGTTCGAGGCGGTTGAGATCGACTGCTGGGCTACTGGGGGACGGACCTGCCGCTTTGAGGTCCGGGCCATGCCTTTATGAGTCCTGTGCCTGAGAGCGGCCGCGCGGCCATCGCGCTGCTGCAGCAGCTCGATGGCTTGCTTCAGCAGCTGCAGCGAAACGGGCGTCTGCCCGAGGACGCGGCCTTGGTGCTGCCCGGGTCTCTCGATGACGAACTGGTCGGGCCGGTTGAGCGCCTGAATCTGCTGGTGCGCTGGCTGCAGCAGGCTACCCGCCTGGGACGGACACTGGCCGATGGTGATCTGCAGGTCAGTCTGCCACGCGACAATCCGTTGCTGATGCCTCTTAAGGCGCTGCAGGCCAATCTGCAGCATCTGAGTTGGCAGGCCTGCCGCGTGGCCGAGGGCGATCTGAACCAGCGGGTGCATTTTCTCGGTGATTTTTCCACCGCCTTCAATGCCATGATCGCTGCCCTGCAGCGCAATCGCGCCATCGAGGAACAGCTCAAGACCCTTACCGAGGTGCTGGGGGAGGGCGTCTGTCTGGTGGATGGCGCCGGTGGTCTGACCTTTGCCAATCCCGAAGCGGCGAAACTGCTGGGGCTGGGGCAGGAACGTCTGTCGGCTCCCACTGCTCCGACCTGGACAGGACGGAAGCTGCTGGATTTTTTTGCCGCCGCGCCGGCGGCGGCCGCGCAGCTGCGGCAGGCCCTTGAAGCCGGTCACGATTTTCACAGTCAGGATCTGTTGCTGCAACCGGCCGGGGGTGTGCCCGAACGGCCAGTGGCGCTGGTCTGCCGACCGATCTGGCAGGAGGGGCAGTATCAGGGCGCGGTGTTGGCCTTTCACGATATCAGCGCCCAGAAGGGCTATGAAAAGCAGCTTGAAACCCTCAATCGTCAGTTGCAGCAGCAAGCCACTACGGATGCCCTTACCGGTTTGGCCAACCGGATGCAGGCCGAGCGCTTATTGCAGAAAGAGATGGAGCGCGCCAACCGCTACCAGCATCCGTTGACGGTGATACTGCTCGATCTCGATCATTTCAAGCAGATTAATGACCAATTCGGTCACGCGGCCGGAGATATGGTATTACGCACCGCTGGCGCGCTGTTGCGCGACAATCTGCGCGACAGCGATAGCGCTGGCCGCTGGGGCGGGGAAGAGTTTTTGCTGTTGCTGCCGCAGACCGGTGCGCAGGCGGCCTGCCGGGTAGCGGAAAAACTGCGTTTGGCTCTGCAGCAGGCCGATTTTGCATTGCCCCGGCCGGTGACCGCCAGTTTCGGTGTTGCCGAACTGCAGCCTGCTGAGGATGGTGCGCGGCTGACGGCGCGGGCCGATGATGCTCTGTATCGCGCCAAGGGCAGCGGCCGTAACCGGGTTGAACTGGCCGAGAGGGAATCCTGAGAAAGGGGCCTGCGCCGTGCTGCCGGTCATATTGTGGCGAGAGTTGCGCCATCATGCGCATTGGATAAACGCCTGCGGGCGAACCACGGGAGGGGCCATGAAATGCTCAAGAGTGGTGCTGTTGGTTCTGGCCATGGTGCTGGCGACAGCCTGGAGCTGGGCGGCAGTGACGGGAGTGGCGGTAGTCAAACAGGTTGCCGGGCAAGCCGAGTTGGTGCGGGCTGGTCAGCGGCAGCCGCTGATGGCCGGCATGGCCCTGCAGGCCGGCGATGTGCTGACGACGGCGGCCGATGGTCAGGTGGGGTTGATTTTTCATGATGGCAGCGTACTGGCGCTGCGCGACAACAGTTTTCTGCGCATTCAGGCGTTTCGTTTCGAGCCTTTGGAGGAGCAGTTCGATTTTCAGCTGTCGCTGGAGCAGGGCGGTGCGCTGTTTGAATCCGGCAAGATCGGCACCCTGGCACCGGAACAGTTTTCCTTTGCCATTCCGCAGGGGACGATCGGCATTCGCGGCACCAAGTTTATCGTGGAGGTGGAGCCATGAGATCCGCTTGTTGCGCTATTACTGGCTACTCGTTTGCACGGCTGCTGTTGGTACTGCTGACGGCACTGCTGGCGGCCTGTTCCTCCAGTCGCGTGGTGCTGCTTGATGCCGGGTCCGCCGGACAGGGGCTGTGTCTGACCACTGCCGCAGGTGAGCTGGCGTTGTCGGAGGTGAACAGCTGTGCGCAGGTGCGCTCGGCCAGCAGTCGGCCGCAGGTGCGTCAGCTGAGCGCGGTCGAGGTGGACACCCGCTATGGTGCGCTGATCGACCAGGCGCCTCTGCCGCCGGTTTCCTTTCTGCTTTATTTCACCACGGGTGGCACTGATCTGCAGCCGGCCTCGCGCGAATTGCTGCCGCAGATTGAGCAGGCCATCGTTCGTCGGGTACCCTGCGCGGTGAACATCATCGGCCATTCCGACCGAACCGGCAGCCGCGAGTACAATGTTGCCCTGTCCCTGCGGCGCGCCCAGGCCGTGCAGCGCTGGTTGGAAAGTCGCAATCTCGATATTCTGGCGGTGTCGGTGGAATCCTATGGCGAGGAGGATCCTCTGGTGCCGACCGCTGATAATGTGGCGGAACCGCGCAACCGGCGTGTTGAACTGCTGATTCGTTGACATGCGTATTCTGGCCCGCTACGGCCTGATTCTGGCATTGGTCATTGTTCTGCATGGTCTCTGTCGAATCAGCGGAGCACTGCCTTTTTTCGATTTCCGTTGCTACGATCTGCTGGCTGGTCGGCCCGAAGCGCCATTCACGCCAGACAGTGCCATCACCCTGGTGGTGGAAATCGACGAAGAAAGCCTGCAGCGGCTGGGCCAGTGGCCTTGGCCGCGCCTGCTGCTGGCCAAAACGGTGGAGCTGCTGTTGCAACAGCGACCGGCGGCGGTGGGGCTCGACATCTTTTTTCCTGAGGCTGACCGCACCTCACCGGTGCAGATTGCCCGCTTTTACCGGCAACTGCTTGGCCTGCAGGTGCCGCTGGAATCGTTTCCACCTGCGCTTATCGACCATGACCGCATCTTTGCTGCGGCGCTGGCCCGTGGTCCCACGGTGTTGCCGCTGTTTCTGCAGCACCAGCCGACGGCCGAAGATCGGCCGTTGCCGGACTCTGCCCGTTTTGGTCCACTGCCGCCGGACAGCAAGGTGCCCCAGGCGGGAGCCTTGCTGATCAACACGCCAATACTGCAGCAGGCTGCGACGGGCAGTGGCTATATCAACGCTGCCCTCGACCGCGACGGTGTGTTCCGCCGTCAGCCCCTGGTCATCGGTTATGATGGCCAGCTGGTGCCGGGCTTGGCCCTGGCACTGCTGCGTCAGATTGATCCAGCGGCTCGTCTGTTGCCGTCGGCACCGGAGTCCTGGGCGCCTTTGTGCTTTGATGTGCTGGGCCGTACGGTGCACACCAATCAGCGGGGTGAAACCCTCACCCGGCTTTATCCGGCAACGGCTTTCCGGCGGGTTTCCCTTGCGCGTCTGCTCAGCGGCGAGGTGCCGGCGGATCTGGCCAGTGGCAAGATCGTTCTGATTGGGGCAACGGCCGCCGGATTGTTTGACCAGTACATCACGCCGGCTGGTGAGGTGTTACCGGGGGTGTTCGTGCATGCCGCCCTGCTGGAAAATCTGCTGCGCGGTGTCAGTCTCTACCAGCCGGACAGTGCGCCACAACTGGCCTTCGGCCTGTCACTGATGCTGTCGCTGGTGCTGGTCTGGCTGGTGTTGCAGCACCGTTATCTGCTGTCGTGGATCACCTATCTGGGCGGTGTCTGCGGGGCGGTCCTGTTTGCCTGGCTGTTGCTGCGCCAGGGGGTGTATGTCGCGCTGGGCTATTTCCTGCTGCCCTTTTCCTTCTTGTTCTTCCTGGTGTCTCTGTTTTTTGCCGTTCTGCACTATGTTGAGCGCAAACGCTTTTTGGAGGATCTGGGCGCCGCCCATTCCGCCACCATTGACAGCATGACCATGGTGGCCGAAAGCCGTGACATCGAAACCGGCTGCCATATCCAGCGTACCAAGGAATATGTGCGGCTGCTGGCCAAGCAGCTGTTGTGTCAGGGACTGTTTCCGCGGCAACTGTCCCCCCATGTGATCGACTTGCTGTTCCGTGCCGCCCCCTTGCACGATATTGGCAAGGTCGGCATTCCCGATGAAATCCTGCGCAAGCCGGCGCGGCTGACCGATGCGGAAACCGCCATTATGCGCAGCCATGTCACCATCGGTTACCGCGTGATCCAGAACGCGATCAACAGCTACAACAAAACCAACGAATTTCTCAGTATCGCCGCCAATATCGCCTACAGTCATCATGAAAAATGGGATGGCAGCGGCTATCCGCAGGGGCTCAGGGGCGAACAGATTCCACTGGAGGCGCGGTTGATGGCCCTGGCCGATGTGTACGATGCCCTGACCAGCCGGCGCTGTTATAAGGATATCTTTCCTTTCGAAGAGGCTGAAGAACTGATTCTTGCCGAGAGAGACCGGCATTTCGATCCGCGCATCGTCGATGCCTTTGCCCTGTTAAGGCCGGCGTTTCGAGAGGTGGCCTGTCGCTATCGGGCCAGCGAACAGGAACAGCGCCTGGCTGCCAGGGCGCAACTGGCCTGAAACTTGCGGCATCAGTGCCGTGGGCGATGAATCGCGACCTGGCTGGGTTTTTTCTTTACCTGTCTGACGGGCGGAGGTAAAAGGGGCGGTGCTGCGGAGACCGTGGCATGGTTGCTGGTTTACCAGGGGGATGTCCAGAGGAACGTGAAACAACAAAGGGGCTGGGCTTGTCGCCCAACCCCTTGATATTGCTGGAGCCACCCATCGGATTTGAACCGACGACCTACTGATTACGAATCTCGCTTAATCCTTTTTCCCGCTTTTTATTGTAGCGCGATGCCTTGATTTGTCGGGCTTTTCTGCGAATGCCTCCTTGCTTTATCCTGCCCCGTTCGCCCTTCCTTGCGCCAGCACATGACAAGCCGCATGACACCGCACCCTGTGTCATGCCCTTTGTGGTATTCCCTTTTTTTTATATTAAATAAAAAGAAAGGTCACGAAGGTCACAAGGTCATAACCTGCTGAAATCAAAGACTAAAATTTAATGACCTTCTGAAAGCGGAAGGTCACAAAGGTCATTTTCTGCCGGGATTGTTTGCGGCCTGACCTTTGCGGTTTGTGTTCGCCCGCTGAGAGCAAGGGGGCGGGGTTTTGGCTAGGCCCGGCTGTGATTGTTTTTCGCTTCGGAGTTGTGGGCCGTTGTATGACGCGCCACAAGTGCGCCCCCTGCCTGCCTTTGCCGCCCGGCCTTTTGATTGTTTATCAAATGCCCTATCAGATTCTTTCATATTTCCGGCATGTTAAAACCCTGTGTCATGTTGTTTGTCATGTTGCGCTTTTGAGTTTATGACAACATAAAAACAGCGGGACTTGACTGTCAAGATGAAGTCGGGCTATCAAGACAGGGTGACTCTAAAAGTTGAGAGGGGGGCGGTTGAGTGAAGAAAATTGACTGGGATGAAATCAGCCTTGACGACTTCAAAAAAGACCCTGTCTCGGTCCTTGAGGTGACGGGGGCCTATTGGATAGCGCGGCCTGAGACTGACGAGGATTGGCAACGCCACTATTTTTTACAGGTGGAGTTTTACGACCTGCGCCAAGCGTTCGAGCAGGGTTCTGCCAGTGCCGCTGTGACGGCATACTTACTCGCGTGTGATAGTGGTTACGACCCGCCTTATTGGGTTCAACGGTGGCTTTATGATGCGTTTTTTGAGTTCGACGCTTCCGCCGGGCAAAAGGGCCTGCGGGCGCTGCTCAATTTGACGGGCAAGCAGCGAACCGGGAACGAATACGCACAGCGCTTGAGGCTCGACCGCGATGAAACCATATTCGCGGGGTTGCTGCGGCTGAAAACCTTGACCGGGCTTGGCGTGGAAAAATGCGCTGAGATTTTTTCTCATCAAGGCGGAGGCTTCTATAGTTCGGGCGGGGGCTATTACCGCCACCGACAACGGCTGCACTTTGTCGCGCTGGGGGTAAAAGCGCTGTGCGGGATTTTTGACAACAACAAACATCTTTTGTCCGACCCTGACAGCTGGGCTTGCCATTGGCTGGAGGATGCCCAGGCGGACCCCGCCGGGGTTTTCGCTGAATACGGCGAGGCCATGCGCAAAGCCGCTGCTGACACAAATTGCAGCTTCACCAGCGAGGACTTCCGCCGCGTTGAACAGCGGGTTTTGCAGGGGGAGCCCGAAGCCGCACCCGCCTAATATAAAAAGTTTTTTAATAGTTTTTGCTTTTTGTGGCTTTGTTGTCTACTCCGGGCTGTGACCAACACCCCACACCCTGAAAGGATTAGACAACATGAAAACACAAACCCGCGACAACAAAAACACCGAAACACCCGCCACCGCTGAACCCTTTGTTAGCGTCAAGATCGCCGCCGAATTTCTCGGCATTCCCGAAAACACCTGCTACAAGTTGGCCTTATCTCGCAAGGTCCCCTCTTATAAAGCGGGCAAACTTCGCCGCTTCAAGCTCTCGGAGCTGGCCGCCTGGATGGAATCCAACCGCGTAGCCGCCGGCGAGTGAGGCCCGCCGGAATGCTGACGATTGAGGAGAGAAAATCCGCCGTACTGGATCGCCTTGACGTGGCCGGGCTGGTTGCTGAACTGTTCGACCGCCGAACCCCGGCCGGAGCGAATCAGGTTTTAGTGCTGTGTCCTTATCACTCGGAAAGCACCCCGAGCTGTTCGGTCAATACCCGGTCCGGCCTTCATAACTGCAAAGCCTGCGGGGAGAGCGGCAACGTGTTTGATATGTACATGGCCGCCCGGGGGCTGGACTTCGCCGCCGCCCTGGCCGAACTGGAAAGCCGCTGCGGGATCGAGCCGCACGGCGGATCACCGCGCAAGAACACCGCCACACCTGCCCCGAAAAAAACGACATCCAAAGCCAACCCGAAACAGGCCGCCGCTTCTTCGCCGCGTGGCCCGGCGGTTGCCGTGTTTCGGTACTATGATGACAACAACGTATTTTGTTACCAGAAAACCAGGTTTGAACCCGGCCGCGACGGCAAGTCGAAAGAGTTTGCTTTTGAACACCTGACCGGCGAAGGATTCGCACCCGGGCGGGGACCACACCCGCCGCTGTTGTATGGCCTGCATCGGCTGGCGACTGCACCGCCTGCCGGGCGTGTTTTTGTGGTCGAAGGCGAAGGCAAGGCCGATGCCCTGGCCGCCTGGGGAGAGGTTGCGGTTTGTACCGATTCCGGGGCCGCTGGCCGCTGGCCGGGAGCCTTCAATCACTTTTTCACGGGCCGCCGCGTGGTGATTTTGCCCGACAACGACGCGCCGGGGGAAAAATACGCCGCAACGGTTGCCGCCGCGCTGGAAGGGTCCGCCGGGTCAATTTCGGTTTTGCGCCTGCCGGGCCTGCCCGAAAAAGGCGACGTTCTCGACTGGATCGCCGCCCGCCGGGCTGCCGGCTTGTCGGCTGACGAAATCACGGCCGAATTTCTTCACCTGGCCGCGACCCACTGCGAACCCTGGCAAGCCCCGGCGGAAAAGCTGCCGGTGGTGATACCGCCGGAGAATGAGGACGACGGCGGAGACGACGACACCACCCCGGAGCGAAGCCGGAGCACACGGGGAGCACCGCGCCTGCTGGCAATGCTGGCCGGACAGCCGCTGCTATGCGATTCCACCGGCGGGACCTATGTTCAAATTGATGGCGATGTGTTGCCGCTGGACCCCAAAAGCCCGCGCCTGGCTGAGGTGATGGCCGCCCGCTACTATGCCGCAACCGGGCAAACGATCGGCCGTGAAGCCCTGACCGCTGCTTGTCATATCCTGTCCCACCAGGCCCGCCAAACCGGGGAGCTTGCACCCATGGCGAACCGTTGCGCCGCTGTAGGCGATGCGCTGGTGTTCGACCTGGGCAACCGCCGCGCTGTACGGATCACCCCCGGCGCGTGGCAAGTGACCGAACCCGCACCCGGCACCTTTCGCGATTGGCAACACAAACGCCCACACCCGGAACCCGTCAAGGGGGGAAATCTGCGCCGCCTGCTCGATTTTGTGCGCGTCGCGCCGGAGGATGCCGAACTTTTTTTGTTTTCACTCGTTGCGAGTTTGGCGCCGGGGCTGTCCCGTCCGGCACTCAATGTTGAAGGCCCGCAAGGGTCCGGCAAAAGTTCTGCCGCCCGAAAGGTTAAGCGCCTGCTGGACCCCGGCACCCCGGAAATCGCACTGATACCGCGCAAGGTTGAGGACTTGGACCTGATCCTATCTCGGCATTTTGTGGCGGTTTTAGACAATGTGAGTTTTGTTCCCCCCGAGTTGGCTGACTATTTTTGCGGGCTGATTACCGGGGCCGGGCTGCTGCGCCGTGTGCTGCACACGACAAGCGAGCTGCTCGAGATTGATATTGACGTGCTTTTGATTTTCACCGGCATTTCCGCGCTGTCGAATCGGCCCGACTTGACGGAACGCATGTTGAAAATCAGGCTGGAGCGGATCGCGGACGACGAACGCCGGACGGATCGCGAGCTTGACGCCGAATTTGCTGAGGCATTGCCCGAGATACTCGGGGGGCTGTTTGATGCCTTGGCCGCTGGGCTGGCCGTGCTGCCCGGCTATCGACCGCCGCGCCTGCCGCGTCTGGCTGAGTTTAGCCGCTTGGCTGCGGCTTGCGCCGAAGCCGCTGAACCGGGGGGAGGTGGGCGCTATCTGGCCGCGTTCTTCAAAAATCAGGGCAATCAATATCAGGAACTAGCCGAGAGTGACGGCCTTTTTGCTGCTACGCTGGAGGCGCTGCGCACGAAAAACCCGCTTGAAGGGTCATTCAAAGAGGTCTGCGACCACCTGCGAGAGATTGCGAACCCTGGCCCAAAAGAAAAATTCCCTACCGCGCACAGCTTGCGCCGCACTTTGGAGCGGCTGGCGGTGGCGTTTGAGGCCGCCGGAATTGGGTTTGTGCTGTCAAAACCGGGCGAGCGCACCGCCACCGCAAAAGGTCATGTGCGTATTTTCACCCGCGCCACATCCTCCGAACTGGCAATCGGATTGACCGACGCCCCACCCCTACCACCGGAACCACCGCCGGAACTGGCCGGGCTGATGTTCGAGCCGGGGGAGTTGGGGCCGTGAAAATCACCCTGCTGAAAGATTTTGAAGCGAAAACCACCGAAGGCCCGCGCCTGCTGCCTGCCGGGCGGGAGCTGGATCTTGCCGAAGAGAAAGCCCGCGCCCTGATCGCCGCCGGGATCGCTGAGCCTGCCGACCTGCCGCGCCCCTACCTGGACCGGGCCGGGGAACTGGTGATTCCGCTGAATTGCCCGGCCCGCTTCAAATGGTGGGCCGGGGGACAGTCTGCCTTGGACACCCTGCGGGAGCTGTTCGAGGAACGCGCCGCCATTATGGAATTTGACGGGGGCCTGCCCCGAGACGAAGCCGAACGCCGGGCCGCTGAAATCACCGGCTACCACCCCCAACCCCGAAAAACGAAGGACACCGACCCATGAACAGAGCCAAAAAGTTGATCGTTGCCGCCGAAGCAACCCGCAGAAAGTGCCCACTCACTCGGAAGCCCTGCCTGGCGTGGGACTGCGCGCTGTGGGAGGATCGCGGCTTGCGAGATATTTATTCGCGGGCACATCACGGAGTTTACGCCGTGGGTCTTTGCAAGCTTTGTCGCCGACCCTGAAGGCCTTGTTCGCTCCACCGGAAAACCCCAACCCCACAAAGCGAAAGGACACCGACCCATGACCGAAACCCGCACACTATCACCACAAACAAAGCTTGTTTTTTTCACCGGCGCTTTGCGCGAGCTTGACCAGCTGACCGCCCTGATGGACGATGTTTATTTTGAGGCGGGTATCGAGCCGCCCGGACACCTGGCCTGCTACATTTCTGGCCGAAGCGAAGAGCTGACCGCCCACATTTCCCGCCTGCGGGCCGAAATCAATCCGCCCGCTGGCTAAAACCGACGCGCTGAGCGCCCGCACAAGCGACGATCTTTCGCGCCCCTAGGGGTAACCCTGGGGGCAATTCACAACAACATGACAACAGGACAATAAGCAATGAAAAATTCCGAAATCATGGCCCGCGCCCTGGCCGATGCAAGCGGGGTTTCCCTTGGTGATATTCAACAGCTGGTGGCTGCCGCTTCAGCCACATTGCCGCCCGGTCACAGATTGGACGACGAGGTTCCAGAAGCCGAGGCCGCCCGGATGCTGGAGAGCTTCCGGCGGAACCAACAGGGAATTAGGCTGTGGCTGCTGAACGGTTATGTGCAGGCTGTTGCCTCTGCCCCGCCCCGCGCCCCTACGATGGACAACGCCCGATGAAAAAAAAGGTCACGGAAACCGGCACAGCGGCACCAGGCAGCCGTGCAATTTCTGCCGCTGGCCGCTGCCGCCGTGGGTCCTTTCTGCTGTTTGCTTCACTGCGGGATGTTAAGCCCCGAAATTCAACCCCATTCGAAACTTTAGGGCTGATTAGAATTTTAGAAAAACGATGAAAAAACAGGAGGTTATTTCATGAACAAAAAACCGGGACCGAACAGCGGAACCGCTGCCGAGTTTTCGTCAAACCTGATCGGCCCGGCCGCCCTGGCTGGCCTGTCAAGCCTGCTCGACCCGGAACGCTGCCGCGCCTGGCTGTTTGGCTTTCTTCACCCGGGGGCAGCCGCCCACTGCTGCCCCGGCTGTGGGGCGAAACTATCGGAGCGCCGCGCCCTGAGTTTTGCGCGGTTCCGAAAGGTCGCCTGCCCGGCCTGTGGTCTGCAATTCCGCGCCACCACCGGGACGGCTCTTCACCATTGCCAGCTGTCGCAACCGGAAATCATTTTAGCGGCCGGGTTGACGGCGGCCGGGGCGGATGCGGCAGCGGTTGCCCTGGCACTCGGGCGGGGATGGGATACCGCGAAAGTCTGGCAAAGTCGGCTTGGTGGGTTGCAGCGGGGCGGGCAGGAAAAGCGAGCGGCCGAAAACATGACGGAAAACGACTAGGGCTTTTCCGTTTCACCAGGTTGGAGAATTTCAGGCGGAGGGACTTCGACCCCCTGGCGTTCGAGGTATTCAATCATGGCGCGTTCAATAAGGTCACTGACCGGAACCCCTTCATCAAGGGCCCGATGTTGAGCGGCCCTATACACTTCTGGCCGAAGTCGGACGCCGGTTTGATTCCGGCGAATGTCTGAACGTGGACGCGCTGCCATAGACGGAAATTTAACGTTCCCTTTCTATTTTGTCAATATAATCCGCTTGACAATAACAAATAAAGACAATACAAAATAAATTGTTTTCGACAACAATAAATAAAAAAGAGCGGAAGCGATGGCCGCCGGGTGTAACGAGCTTATGACGGCGCTGAAACGCTGATGAAGGCAAGCCCCGGAGCGCTTCCTAACGCGGGCAGCTAGGCAAACGGGCCAAGCCGAAAAGGGTGCAACAATCCGCGCCCCTGCTGTCCGGTTTCATTCTGGAGGGTTAAGCGATGGCGCGACGAACGCGAGGCATTTATAAACGCGGGAAAATCTGGTGGCTGACCTACCAGGGGCCGGACGGCAAACAGCACTTTGAGAGCAGCGGGAGCCAGCTTCGGGCCGACGCGGAGTTTTTGCTTAACAAGCGCCGCCTGGCGATTGCCGAAGGAACGCAACCGCTCGATCGGCTGCGCAAGGCGAAGCAAACCACCTTTGCCGCCCTGGCGGATGAATACGAAAGGTTCATTGCTGGGCAAAAAAGCGCCGCTGTTAAAAGGCTCTTCCTGCGAGAGATGCGGGCGGAGTTCGGCACGGTTCGCCTGTCTGCCCTGAACCTGGCCGCTGTCGAGGGCTGGAAGGCGAAACTTCTGAGCGAACCCCGACAGGGCCGGAAAAACCAGACAACACGCGGGCCGCTGGCTGTGGCTTCTGTCAATCGGCACCTGGCTTGTTTCAAGCACATGCTGCGCAAGGGTCTTGATTGGGAACTGATCACCCGCGAAACCTTTGACCGGCTGTGCCGCGTCAAGCTCGATCGCGAAGACAACGCCCGCTTGCGTTTTCTTTCACCCGAAGAGAGCGCCCGCTTGATCGACTGTGCCGCGCCCCACTTGAGACCCTTGTTGATTGCTGCGCTGAACACCGGCTGCCGCAAGGGGGAACTGCTGGGGTTGACCTGGGATCGGGTTGACCTGCGTCATGGCTTTATCCGGTTGACCCAAACCAAAAGCGGCAAGCCGCGTGAAATCCCGATCAATGCAACGTTTCGGGAAGTGCTGGAGCGACTGCCCCGCAACATCAATCCCGCCGGGCTGGTGTTTGTCAACCCTGACACTGGCGCGAAGTACCACGACCTAAAGCGGAGTTTCGCCACCGCTTGCCGCCGCGCCGGTATCCATGACTTCACCTTTCACGACCTGCGGCACTGCTTCGCCAGTCAGCTAGTCATGAGCGGGGTAGACTTGACCAGCGTTTCCCGCCTGCTGGGTCATGCCAGCCTGACCATGACGCTACGTTATGCCCATTTAGCCCCGGACCACCTGCAAAGCGCCGTTGCCGTACTTGACCGCCTGAGCGGATCGCGCCAGGCCGCCGGGCAAAAGGCCGCCCGCTAAACGAAGAAAGGGGGACACTATGACCGCCGCTGTTTTTGTTCGGGCCGTGAACGCTGCTGATTATATCCGTATCCGCGTGAACACAGACGGGGCCTGCTGGCTGCCGGTTGAAAAAGAACAGGCGCTTTTGTGGCGGGACAAGATCGAAGGGGGGATCCCCGTAAATTTTGAAACCGGCGAAGGTGGCCGCTGGCTGTGGATCGGCTGAACCAGGCGAACCGCCGAACACCCGAACAGCCAAAAGGCAAAAACAAGCCCTGTGACCTTTCACCAGCGAATGACCTTCTTACTTTGAAGGTCACAACCAAAGGTCACGGGGTTTTCTTATTGATTCCGGTACTTTACAGAAGTAGTGACCTTTGTGACCTTCATTTCCCCTATATTTACTGTTACAACGGGGAAAACGCTATTCCCTGCAAACCTGCGCTAGTTCTGGCCTGGGTGAAAGTTACATGACAATTACATGACAATTAGGGTATAAGACGCAAATAGGGCTGCGCCATGCTGACGCAACCCCTTAAAATTACTGGAGCCACCCATCGGATTTGAACCGACGACCTACTGATTACGAATCAGTTGCTCTACCAGCTGAGCTAGGGTGGCACAAAAGTGCCCGCTTTTTACCGCGCCGGGTGGGGCGCTGTCAAGCGTTTAAGCGTGGCGGCTGGGTGCGGACGTTGAGAGGATTGTGCATGACAAAGCCGTCGTTTGGAGACTTGCTGGCCGGCGTGGATGTGGCGCTGTTTGAACGCACCCTGGAGCGCTGGGGAGAACAGGGTCAGTACGACCAGGCCATTGAGGAATGCAACGAACTGGCGGTGGCCCTGCTGCATTTCCGTCGTGGCAAGGCGGTTCCGCAGCAGGTGATCGATGAATTGGCCGATGTGGCCCTGATGGTCGCCCAACTCAGCTGGATGTTCGGACCGGCGGCGGTGGCGGCTGCAGTGGCGCGCAAGTGTGCCAAACTGGAAGCCCTGTTGGCGGCGGAGTCCGTCTGATGGCGCTTGCGACCCTGCTGGGGCTGGCGGTGGCGCTGGCCATGGACGCCTTTGCGGTGGCGCTGGCGACGGCGGCGGCCCTGCCCTGCGTCACCGGCCGTCACCTGTTCCGCCTCAGCTTCCATTTTGGGCTGTTTCAAGGCCTGATGCCGGTGTTGGGCTGGCTGGCCGGTGTCCGGTTGCAGCAGCTGATTGCCGCTTACGATCACTGGGTCGCTTTTGCTTTATTGCTGTGGGTGGGGGGCAAGATGCTGTATGAGGCTTTTCAGCCGGACGATGGCGACAGCCCCCGCTGCGATCCGACCCGCGGCCTGACCCTGGTGACCCTGTCGCTGGCGACCAGTATCGATGCCTTGGCCGTGGGTCTGACCCTGGGCGTGCTGGGT
This sequence comes from Desulfuromonas thiophila, assembly GCF_900101955.1. NCBI lineage: Bacteria > Pseudomonadati > Thermodesulfobacteriota > Desulfuromonadia > Desulfuromonadales > Desulfuromonadaceae > Desulfuromonas > Desulfuromonas thiophila. Next base: position 443,330 of record NZ_FNAQ01000001.1, read on the forward strand.
GTGAGCGTCTGGTGGCCGGCACTGGTGATCGCCCTGGTGGCCGGCGCCTTCACGCTGGTGGGCATGCTGCTGGGGTGCCGGGTCGGCCAGCTGTGGGGCCCGCGCATGGAGATGGTTGGTGGCCTGGTGCTCTGTGGCCTGGGGCTGAAGATTCTGCTGGAACATCTGACACTGGCCTGACGGCCGGAGAAGTGAAGGGGTATTGATGACGGGCGGATTGATTCTGATTACCATGACCGGGCCGGACCGGCCGGGGGTGCTGGCCACCATGAGCGAGCAGATTGCTGCTACCCGGGGCGCGCAGATTCGCGATATCGAGATGACCGTGACCCAACGCCAGATGGTGCTGACACTGTTGCTGGATCTTTCGGCGGAAAGCGCCAGTCACAAACCGCTGGTCAAGGATCTGTTGTTCAGTGCCAAGGAACTGGGCCTGCATCTGGATTTTACCGTGGTCGATGCGGTTCAGACGCCGAGCAGCCGGGGGCCGCTTTATGTGGTGACGCTGCTGGCGGCCGAGATCAGTGCCGCCGGACTGGCGGCGGTGGCACAGGTGCTGGTGCAGAATCAGGCCAATATCGAACGCATCTCGCGTCTGACCCAGGGCGGCCTGCGCTGCGTCGAGCTGCTGGTCAGCGCCGGTGATCATCTCAATCTGCGCCAGCTCAAGCGCGAGCTGCTACAAGTGGGCAGCGGCCTGCAGCTGGATGTCGCTGTTCAGCGTGAAAGTCTTTATCGTCGTGCCAAGCGCCTGGTGGTAATGGATATGGATTCAACGCTGATCCAGATCGAGGTGATTGATGAACTGGCCCGCCTGGCTGGCGCCGGCGCGGCGGTGGCGCGGATTACCGAACAGGCCATGAATGGCGAGCTGGATTTTCGTCAGTCGCTGCAGCAGCGCGTTGCCCATCTCAAGGGCCTGAGCGTGGCGGCGCTGGAGGAGGTCTACCGCAACATTCCCTTCACCCCCGGCGCACGCGAACTGGTGCGAATTCTCAAACGGCTGGGTTTTCGTACGGCGGTGATCTCGGGCGGTTTCGGCTTTTTCACCCAGCGGCTGCAGCAGGAACTGGGGCTGGATTATGCCTATGCCAACGAGCTGGAGATGATAGATGGGCAGCTGACCGGCCGCACCCTCGGGCCCGTTATCGACGGCGAGGCCAAGGCCCGGCTGCTGGAGCAGATTGCTGCCAGCGAGGGCCTGTCGCTCGATCAGGTCATTGCCATCGGCGATGGCGCCAACGATCTGCCGATGCTCGGCCGTGCCGGTCTGGGTATCGCCTTCAACGCCAAGGCGCGGGTGCGCGAACAGGCCGATACCCATATCAGCCAGCCGGGGCTCGATTCGATTCTGTTTTTGCTGGGGCTGTCCGAGCGCGAGTTGGCGGAAATTGTGTCATGAATTTGCCACCGCTGTATCCGGCCAGGCTGTTGCGACGTTATCAGCGTTTTCTGGCCGATCTGCAGCTGGCCGATGGTCGTCAGCTGACTGCGCATGTGCCGAATACCGGCAGTATGCGCCAATGCGCTGAACCGGGCAGCGCGGTGGCCTATTCGTTGGTCGACAACCCGCGGCGTAAATACGCCGCCACCCTGGAGCTGGTGCAGGTGGCGGGCGCCTGGGTCGATATCAATACCCAGCGCAGCAACCGGGTGGTGGAGGAGGCCCTGCGGGCGGGCTGGCTGGCGGATCTGGCCGGTTTCAGGGTGCTGCCGGAGCAGCGGCTGGGCGCCAGTCGGCTGGATTTTCTGCTGCAGGGTACGGGTGGGCCGGTCTGGCTGGAGGTCAAGAACGTCACCCTGATGAGCACCCCGGTCTGTGCCGGCTTTCCCGATGCGGTCAGCGAGCGGGGCCGGCGGCATCTGCTGGAGCTGATGGCGGCCCGGCAGCAGGGCCAGCGCGCCGTGCTGCTGTTTCTGGTGCAGCGACCGGAGGCCCGTCTGTTCGCACCGGCGGCGGATATTGATCCGGCCTATGCCCGCCAGTTCGAGGCGGCGCTGCAGGCTGGCGTCGAGGTGCAGGTGTGGCAGACGGCCGTCACCGGCGATGAGCTGCCGTGCCAGGTGCAGATTGTTCGCCGCTTGCCTTTTATTGTCTGACCCGCTGGCGCGCTGGTTAGTGCAGAATCAGGTCCGGTAGTTCGTTGGGGTTGGCGCCGCCGTTATGGGGGAAATGCTCGGCCAGCAGCCGATGGCACTGGTCGATGGCCTGGCACAGGGCCTCGCAGGCCTCTTGCCGATGCAGACCGATGATGATGTCATCGACCCGCTGCTGCCAGTATTCCGCTGCCACCCGGGCGTTGATGCCGCTGTCGGCCAGAATCCGCACCCGGCGTTCAAACAGGCTGATCAGGATCAGCACGCCGGTGTGATCACGGGTAGTGTGCAGGTTGTAATGCATGAACAGCGCCAGAGCGCGTTCGCGCACACGTTCGTCCAGCACAGCGGGCCGAATCAGGCGGCGCTTGAGACCGGGCAGGAGCTCCAGCGCGGCGAATCCCAGGCCGAACAGCACAGCGTAAACCAGCGGCAGGCGCCAGGCCAGTTGCGCCGCCGGCCAGTCCGGCTGCCACCACAGCAGCAGGACCAGCCCGGCCCAGGCCAGCAGACCGGCAGCCGTCAGGCTGGTGCTGCGGTAATCACCGGCCCGGTCAATGACCAGGGGAACGATTTCGCCCCGGCTGTCCTGTTCGACCCTGGCGACGGTCTCGCGGATGCGTTGCTGTTGCGCCGCGGTGAAAAATTGTTGGGCCCGTAGACTTTTGCTTCGTTCCATCCGTTCCCCTCCTCCTACCAGTTGCCCGAGGCGCCACCGCCGCCGAAACTGCCACCGCCGCCGCTGAATCCGCCGCCACCCGAGCTGCCACCAAAACCGCCTCCGCCGATCCAGAACCCGCCCGAACGCCGGCTGCCGCGTGGCAGCAGTGCCGGGGCCAGAAACAGCAGGACCAGCAGCAGGCTCAAAGGATCGCGCTCCTTTTTGGCCTTGCGACTGCTGCCCTGGTATTCCCCGCGCACCGCTGCGCAAATGGCCGTCACGCCGGCAAGAACGCCGTCGGCATAGGCGCCCTGGCGGAATTGTGGCACGATTTCCTGGTCGATAATGCGGCCGGCCAGCAGATCGGTCAGCCGGCCTTCCAGTCCCTTACCCACCTCGATACGCACCTGGCGTTCCTGCCGGGCGATCAGCAACAGCACACCGTTGTCACGACCCCTCTGGCCCAGTCCGCTGTTCTGCGCCAGCTCGATACTGTACTGCTCCAGATTGCGGCCGGCCAGCGAGGGTACGGTCACTACCGCTACCTGGGTGCTGTCGCTGCGCTCGAAATCCTCCAGAAAGTGTTCCAGTTGCAGCTCTGTCTGGGGCGGTAACAGATCGGCCTGGTCGGTCACATAGTGCTGCAGCCGTTCGGGCAGGGTCGCCTGCGCCGTCAGTGGCAGCAGCACCAGCAGCATCAGTGTGGCTGCCAGACGCCGCAGAGCCATCAGAATTTCACCTGTGGCGCACTGGCGGCGCCGGTTTCAGCCTTGAAGGGCTCTTTACGCTCAAGTTTCAGCAGAAATTTGTTGGTCAGGTTGCCGGGAAAGGTGCGGATGGCGCTGTTGAATTGTTGAACCGCCTCGTTGTAGCGCTGCCGTGCCACGTTGATACGGTTTTCCGTGCCTTCCAGCTGATGTTGCAGATCGCGGAAGTTCTGGCTGGCCTTGAGGTCGGGGTAGCGTTCGGCCACCAGCAGCAGGCGTGACAGGGCGCCGGACATCTGTTGCTGGGCGGCAAGGAACTGCTCCACCTGCTGTGGATCACTCAGATTCGCGGCGTTGAGTTGGACGCGTCCGACGGAAGCGCGTGCCGCCGTCACCTGTTCGAGGGTTTCGCGTTCGTGGGCGGCGTAGGCCTTCACCGTTTCCACCAGATTGGGAATCAGGTCGGCACGGCGCTGGTAGGTGGCCTCGATATCGGCCCAGGCCTTGAAAACCCCTTCCTCCTGCCGTTGAATCTCGTTGTAGCCGCAGCCGCCCAGCAGCGGCAGCACCAGCAGGGCCGCCAGCAGGCTTTGCATCCATCGTTTCATGATCCGTCTCCTGTCACGGTTGTGTCCTGGTGCACCAGGACGGTTAAAATCGGTGAAATGGTTTAATTTGTTAGAAGGGTTGACAGTCTTGAGGTTTTGCAAAACAGTGTTTCTTAAAAAAGGAAGCCCTGCAACCGTAAACCGAACGGGAGGTGTCAATGACAGCTGTTTTGTCCTCCGATCTGGCCCGTTGGCAGAAGCAACTCGAACAACGCTGGGCGGCGCCTTTGCGTCAGGCCCGCGACAGGCGGGTTCACAGCCAGGTGATGGCGGATTTTCTGCAACAGGTGGAGACCGATCTGCGTCTGGGCCTGAAACCGCAGGAGGCTGCCGCCATCGCCTGCAGTGCCGGTTGTGGTACCTGCTGCCAGGTGCATGTTGCCGTACTCGAACCCGAAGCGCTGCATATCGCCGCCTATCTGCGGCAGACCCGGTCCGCCACCGAACTGGCTGAACTGCGCCGCCGCATGAACCGGCTGTGTATTGCCATTGAAGGTCTGGACGAGGAGGAACGGGCGGCCTGTGGCTGCCACTGTGTCTTTCTCGATACCGAGGGGCATTGTACGATCTACCCGGTGCGGCCGCTGCTGTGCCGGGCGGTCACCTCCACCTGCCCCCGGAGCTGTCGCGATGCCCTGCGCCTGTCGGCCCTGGGCGAGCAGGTGCCGGTGCTGATGAACCTGTTTCAGAAGGAACTAATGGAAAGCGCTTTCAGGGGGCTGGCGCACCTGTGGCAGCAACAGGGTGGCGACGGCCGCAGCTTTGAGCTGACGGCGGCAGTGCGCCGGGCGCTGTACGCGGCCTGATCCTGTTTGACGGAAAAAAACAAGCGGGCTGGCTTGACAATTATCACTGCTTAGGTTATCAATAAAGCACAACGCATCTTGCGGGATGCGGATTCACCAGTAAACCCCCTGTTCCCCCTGGGATTCCTCCTTGCCCAGGGGGTTTTTTTATGTGCCCGCCGCCCCAGCTGTCAGCGTGGCCCGGCGCTCGTGGCAGAATGCAGGGCGGCAAACTGCAGCAGCTGCTGCAGATCAAGGCCGCTGTCCTTGACGATGCCGAGAAAGACCGGCAGCAACTGCATCATGAAGGAGGAGTCCTGCAGCGCTTCCTTGGCCAGAGGCGGCAGACAGTTGAGGATAAAGGCCTGTTTGTCGGCCGTGGGCAATTCCAGGATCTGTTGTTGCAGCTGTTCCAATGACATGTATCACTCCTTGGCGGTTGCGGCCGGTTGGCCGAAGGCCACGGCATAGACATCCTGATAGTTTCGGGCGAAGTGTACCTCAAGCCCTTCGCGCAGATGGTCGGGCAGTTCCTCGAAATCCTTGCGGTTACTCTCCGGGAAGATCAGCACCTTCAGGCCGCTGCGGCGGGCGGCGATGGTTTTCTCCTTCACTCCGCCGATGGGCAGTACCTGGCCGGTAAGGGTCAGTTCGCCGGTCATACCGAGCTTTTTGCGCACCGGTCGGCCACTGATCATTGACAGCAGTGCTGTGGTCATGGTGACTCCGGCCGAGGGGCCATCCTTGGGGGTGGCGCCGGCCGGCACATGCAGATGGATGAAGTGGCGGTCGAAGAAGTCCTGTGGTAGGCCAAATTGTTGCAGATGGCCCATGACGTACGAGTAGGCGATCTCCGAGCTTTCCACCATCACCTTGCCGAGTTGGCCGGTCTGCTTGAAGCCCTTGGACTGGCTTGCGACCGCCGTGGCCTCAATCTGCAGGGTGGCGCCACCCATGCTGGTCCAGGCCAGGCCGGTGACCACGCCGGGGACATTCTTGAAGACCTCGTCCTGACTGAACACCGGCTTGCCCAGATAGCTCTCCAGTTCCTTGCGGCCAATGGTGAGGCGCTCCTGCGCCCCTTCGGCAAAGGCCATGGCAGCCTTGCGCATGATCTTCTTAATGCGGTTTTCCAGGCCGCGCACACCGGCCTCGCGGGCGTAGTTCTCGACGATGGCTTCGAGAGCCTCCTTGCGGATGCTGACCTGCTGACGTGTCAGGCCGTGGTTCTCCAGCGCCTTGGGAATCAGGTAGCGCCGCGCAATCTCAACCTTTTCGGCCAGAATGTAGCCTGACAGGCGAATGATCTCCATGCGGTCGAGCAGCGGCGCCGGAATGGTGTCGAGCTGGTTGGCGGTGGCGATGAACAGCACGTTGGACAGATCGAAGGGCACGTCCAGATAATGGTCCCGGAAGCTGTTGTTCTGTTCCGGATCAAGCACCTCCAGTAGGGCCGAGGCCGGATCGCCGTGGAACGAGGCGCCGATTTTGTCGATTTCATCCAGCATCAGCACCGGGTTGGCGCTGCCGGCGATCTTCATGGCTTGAATGAATTTCCCCGGCATGGCACCGATATAGGTGCGTCGGTGGCCCTTGATCTCGGCCTCGTCGCGCATGCCGCCGAGGGAAAAGCGGTAGAAGTTGCGGCCGATGGCGGCGGCAACACTTTTGCCGATGGAGGTTTTGCCGACCCCTGGCGGGCCTACCAGACACAGGATCGAACCGCTGATGTCTCCTTTCATCTTGCCGACGGCGATGAATTCAAGGATGCGTTGTTTGACGTCCTCCAGCCCGAAATGATCGCGGTCGAGCGCCTTCTTGGCCTTGGCGATATCGTAGGAATCGCGGGTGTGTTTGCCCCACGGCAAAATGGTCAGCCAGTCGAGATAGTTGCGGCTGACATTGTATTCCGGTGAGCTCGGCTCGATCAGCTGAAGCTTTTCGATCTCCTCGTCGATGGCCTTGCGGGCCTCGTCGTTGAGTTTGAGCCCTGCCAGCCGCTCGCGAAACTTTTCGATTTCACTGGTTTTACCTTCCTTTTCCAGCCCCAGTTCCTTCTTGATGGCCTTAAGCTGTTCGCGCAGGAAGAATTCGCGCTGATGGGTCGAAATGCGTTTTTCGATCTGCTTGGAAATCTTGCTCTGCAGGCGCGAGACCTCCAGTTCCTTCTTCAGCAGCACCAGCACCTGTTCGATGCGTTCGCGGACATCGAAGGTTGCCAGAATCTGCTGCAGTTCCTGGCCATCGGCACTGGTCAGGTTGGCAGCAAAATCGGCCAGCCGGCCCGGATCGTCCATGCTGGAACGGCCGAGGAACATCTTGATTTCCTCGGAATAGAGCGGGTTGATCTGCACCAGTTCCTTAAGGGTGGAAAGAATGGCGAGGGAATAGGCCTTGAGCTCTTCGCGGCGCTTGGTGTCTTGCTCAAACTGGTAACTGACGCGAGCGAACAGACCGCCGGGGGTGTCGAAGATTTCCCGGATGACAAAGCGTTCGAGGCAGTTGACCAGCACCTGGGCGCTGTCCTCCTCCGCCTTGAGCACCTTGACGATTTTGCCGACAACGCCCACCGGGTGCAGATTGTCCGGTTCGTCTCGACCGTCGAGTTGGCGTACCAGGACCATGCCGATGGCCTGAGAGGCACTTTCGGCGGCCTTACGGACGATTGAGACCTTTTCCGCGCCAGTGATGTTGAGTGGAATCAGGATGGCGGGAAAGGCCGGTCGTGGCCGCAGCGGTATGATGGGAATCCTGTCGGGCAGGATGTCGCTGGCCAGAACCAGACCTTCGGCGGTCTCTTCGCTGGCAGGGGTCACATCGGCTTCTTCAGGGGTGCTGTCGGTCTGCTCAGGCGGCTGCTCCTGCTGCGGATCCTCTTCGTTGTGCTGCGTCATCAGCAATCCTGTTCGGGTTGGGCCGGGCCAGCGGTCTGGGGCGGCGCCGGGCGCTGTGGGGGCTGCGACGCCAAGACGGCGTCATGTATTCCGCGAAGCTAATCAGTGGCGCTGCACTTGTCAACCGTCACGCCGGAAAACCGTCGCGGATCAGCGCAGCTGAGGTCGTGCCAGGGTGCCGCCCAAACGCAACCGGTAGCGACCATCGCTGGCAGGCTGACCCAGCAGGCTGAGCAGTGGTCGGGCAAAGGCCAGCTCGTCGCTCAAGGGGCCGAACTGCAGTTCGCCAGCGAGGCGGCTGCGCTGGGGATTGTCGGTCAGCTGGATGCGGGCGTTGCCGTTCAGACGCAGGGGCCCTGCCGGATTGTCCAGCTGCAGCTGCAGGGTGTCGCTGTCGCTGCCCTGGCCATTGAGCTGCCAGCGGCCCAGTTCCAGGGGGACCGCCGGTCCGCCCAGGGGTTCAAGGCCGCTTAAGCGCAGCTGGGTCAGGTTCAGGTTGAGCTGGCGGGTGCGCAGCAGTTGGCCCTGCAATTGCCCCTGCAGGTGCAGATTGTCGAGCTGAGCTTCCAGGCGAAGCTGCGGCAGCGCCGGCAGCTGCACAACCGCCTGCATGGCGCTGGCTTGCAGACTGATGTTGCCATCGGGTCGGGCTTGCAGTTGCAGCGGGCCACCGAACAGCTGGCCGCGCAGCAGCAGCCGTGGCTTGCCGGTCAGCAGCGCCGTCAGGGGCAGCCGCAGCTGCAGCCGGTCGAGCTGCAGTTGGTTGGCGGGCAGATGCACTTGCAGATGGCGGGCGTTCAGGCGCAGCAGGCCGGGTCGGCCGACACCCTCCAGCCGAACCTCGAGGGGAAAGCCGGGCGGGACCAGCGGCTTGAGAGCGCGGTTGATTTCGAGGTTGAGGCGCCGTTCCAGAGCCTGGGTCGGAAACAGCAGCCAGAAGCCGGCCAGACAGCTCAGCAGGGTCAAGCCAGCCAGACCCAGAAGCGGCAGCAGGCGGTTACGGCGACGGTTGGTGGGCGCGGTCATGCTATTCCTGACGGTAGGCGGCGATCAGCAGCCGGCTGTCGAGCAGATCGGCCGCGTCAAAACGGCTTTGCAGGTTCAGGGCAGTGACGCGCAGGGGTGCCGGTGCCTGTTCGATCTGTACCAGTAGCTGAACGATCTGGTCGAGGCGTACGCGCTCAAGCTTCACCTCGACGGCCTCCTGAATCAGACCATCAAGCTGAACCGGGGTTAGCGGGCGCATGGCGGTGAGATTTTCCCGCCCGGCGATCTGACTGATCTGGCCTTCGACAAAGGAAAACAGGGAAAATTCGGCCGGCGGCTGCTGCAGGCGTTGCAGTTGCTGCTGCAGCTGGAGGTATTCCTGCCGCAGTCCGTCAAGTTGCTGCAGCTGGTGTGCCCGGCTGGCAATACGCTGGTCGAGCTGGTGGCGGTAGTGCTGATAGGGTGCCAGCAACACAAGATAGACCAGCAGGATCAGCAGGGTCAGACCGGTCAGAAGCAGCAGCAGGCGCTCGCGCGCGGTCAGGCTGCTGAAGGAGGGCAGAGTCCAGGAAGCCATGGCGATCAGGATCCTTTCCCGGCAGTGGGGGTCAGCTGCAGGCGAAAATGCACCTGCTGACCATCCAGCGCCATCTTGGCGTCGGCGATACGGACGGCCGCCAGCAGTGGGCTTTTGCGCAACTCGGCAGCCAGCCGGTCGACCCGGTCGAAGGAGTTGGCGCTGCCGTCGATGGCGATGTCTTTTTCTTCATAGGTAAAGCGGGTCAGGCGCAGGCTGCTGTCGTCCGGCGCCAGACGGGAAAGCTCGCGCAGCAGGGCCAAGGCCGAGTTGCTGGTATCAAGCCCGACCTGCTGGCTGATCTGGCGCAACTGTTCGGTGGCGTTGCGCATCTGCAAGTCGGCATCGACCATTGCCGTGCCCGGCGGCAGGGTCTGGCGGAACAGGGCGGTCAGTTGTTGCTGATAGGTTTGCGCCAGCTGCTGCTTATGGCGCAACTCCAGCAGAGCCGCGCTGCCTGCGGCCAGCAGGCTGAAGGTCAGCAACAGAGCGCCGCCGATCAGGTGTTTTTTCAGGCGTCCCAGGCTGTGTCGTGGCGCGAAGGCACCCGTGCGCAGGTTGAAGGCCGCCTCGCCGTCCTGTAGGGCGGCCAGGCAGACCGGCAGCAAGGCGGTGCTCAGGGGCGGACCGTCCGCCGGTGCCGGCGGCAGGGGCAGGGGCTGAGGGTTTAAGTCAATCCGGCGCAAAGCGTCGGATAGTTGGGCTTCGCAGCCATCGCCTAACAGATAAAGGGCCGGAAGAGGGCAGCGATTGGCGTGGCACAGTCGTCGCGCCTGCTGCTCAAGGTGCCGGGCCAGATGTTCCGTGGAACTCTGGGGCAGGGTACTGCTGAGGGTGGTGACAACCTGGCTGTGCTGCAATAGCGCCAGGTGCAGCTGCTGTTCGTGCGCCAGCACCATCAGGCCGTTTTCGATCCAACGGGCCAGCACTGCGGCCTGGCTTAGGGGGGTCAGCCCCAGTTGCTGGAGTGGCAGGCCGGCGGCATCGAAGGGTTCGAGGGCTGCGGCAACGGCATTGACGGGCACGCTGGCCACCAGGGTGCTGCAACCGGTTCCTTCGGCCTGCAGTGGCCCGAGGGCCAGCTGGTGGTCGGTGATATCAAGGGGCAGGCGGCTTTGCAATTCCATGCGAGCAGCGGCCGTCACCTTGCGCGGATCGCTGAAAGGGAACTCCAGCCGTCGGACGTAGCCCTGCAGCGCGGGCACCACCGCCAGCAGCCGGTCCGCGAATCCCAGCCGTCGCTCCAGCAGACTGGTCAGCTGCTCGGCCAGGGGGCGCTGCGGATCGCGGGCCAGCTGGCACAGGCGTTCGAGCTGCAAACTGTCGCCCTGGCCGCTGAACTGGGCCAGGCGCAGCTGGCTGCTGCCGATTTCGATGCCGATGCGGCGTTTGCTCATGGTGACTTCCTTTGCAATGGCAACGGGCGCGCAGGGCGCAGGCGCCCTGTGCGGGTTTTTAGCAAACGATGGCGCGGGTCGTTTCCCCTGGCCACAAAAGTGCAGCCTGCCTTCAGTTGTGGAGGCGGGTTGCCCCGCCCGTGGCGCGCCCGGTCAGTAAACGCGAAAGCGCAGCAGCCGGTCGTTGTCTTTTTGCACGATGGCCTCAATGCGGTAAAAACCCTGGTTGATCTGGGCCTGGCTGTCGATCCGGTAATAGACTGCCCGCGTCTTGAGCTGGGGACTGAGCGCCCAGTAGAAATCCTCCCAGCGGGGCAGCTGCTTCAACTCCTCCAGCTGGCGGAACGGCTGTGCCTGACGCCGGCGGACGATCTGCTCGGCCCGTTCGAGGTCAAGCTCGGCACACAGGGCGCAGAGGACCTCGGCGCTGGCCGAGTTCAGATGCAGGCGACTGTCGCCCTTTACGTCGACGTGGGGCCTTAGCCGTTCGATATCGGCGGCGCTGAAGCCTTCCACCAGCGCCAGCTCAGCAACCGTCTCCAGTGGTCCGTTGCGGCAGCGCAACGGCGGATCGCGGCGGGCGTAGACAGTGCTTTCCGCCCCGGCTGGTTCGGCAATGTCGTCGGCGTCGAGCCAGTCGATCAGGGCATCAACGCGCTGGTGCGGCTGATCAAGCCCCAGCAGTTCAAACAGGCGCAGCAGCTGATCCTTGACCACCGCGTCGGTGTTGCCGGAGCTGTGAATCAGCCGGTTGAGATTGATACGGCCGTCGAGAGGCTGCAGTTGCAGGCTCAGCAGGCCGAAATCGCCTACCGGATACTGCTGCAAACCCTGAGCCCAGAGCTCATCGGCGCCATCGTAGCTGTTGGTGTCACGGCTGAGCAGGCTGCGGCCGAGTTGCAGGCCACCGCGGGCCAGATAGGAGGCCTGGGTGCTGTCACGCTGGGTCTGGGCCAGGCGCAGATCCACCAGGGTGGAAAAGGCCAGCTCGCTGATCAGCAGTGCCAGCAGGCTGGTGACGACCAGCACCAGCAGCAGAGCGACACCGCGTTGGTTGTGCAAGGGTGCCAGCAGAGCGGCCCGCATCAGTCTTGTTCTCCGGCCAGCGGCAGATCAAAAGCGGTCAGCAGGTGCAATGGCTGATCGGCCTGTTGCAGGCTCAGGCGCAGTTCGATACGCTGCGGCAGGCCGCCATCGCGGTCGCTGTCCCAGTCGTCGCGCCAGTCTATACCGTCATGGAAGCGCCACTGCAGTGCCAGTATGGCGCTGGTCACGCGCAGGCCGCGCTCAGCGGTGCGGGTTTCCAGCAGACCGCGGGCATAACGTCGCAGCGTTGCGGGAGCGTTGCGGTCGAGACGTTCAAGGGCGTAGCGCACAGCGATGGCCTGACCCGCCGGCGCGCCCGGACTGACGGCCGAGAGGCTGGCGAACTGCAGATAGGGGTTGCCGCGGCTGTCAAATCCGGCGCTGAAACGGCTGCCGTCATCGCCGCCGGGCGGCAGGACACTGCGCAACTCGCGCGCCAGCCGGTCGCACAGCACCCGCGCCTGATGATAGAGCGCCGCTTCGTCGCGCAATTGCTGCTGGGTCTGAGACAGCCCGCCGAACAGCCCGTAGAGAGCCGTCAGCACCAGACTGACCAGGGCTACAGCCACCAGCACTTCCACCAAGGTGAAGCCGGCCTGGCCGGAACGGCAGCGTTCAGTCGAGGACAAAGGAATCAAGCCATACCTCTTCGTTGCGGGCCGGGTCGCCCCAGCGCACCGAAACCCGAACCTGCCGCACCTGGGGCAGAGGCGTGGTGCTGAAGCTGACCTGCCACTGATAGAGGTCGAAGGGGGCCTCCCAGGTGCCGCTGTCGTCCTGTTGGTCCAGTTGCCGCTGTGTTGCCAACGCCTCGATTTCGCTCATCTTGTGCTGGGCCAGCAGGGTGGCCGTGGTGATGTGGCGTACCTGGGCATGGCTGGCGATGCAGCGGTTGGCCAGCCCCAGGCAGCTCAGCAATGCGATGGCGATAATCGCTAGGGCGATCATCACTTCCAGCAGGGTGAAGCCGCGATGATCAGTCGAACACATGGTGTCCTTCCCGAATCAGCCCCTGGGCACTGAGCGGCTCCAGATGCAGACTGAGCTGGCGGTCACCCTCCTGCTGCAGATAGAGGGTGGTGGCCGGCAAATAGCCTTGTGGCAGAAATTCCACCGTCGCCGTGCCGCGGGTCAGGCTGCCCTGCTCTTCAATGCGTAATTCGCACAGACGGACACCGGCGGGCCAGGTGCCACCGCCCAGACGGCCGTCAAGCCGTAACCATTCGCCGCTGTCCTGCAGCCGCTCGGCCCGGTAGTTCTGGCCGTCGAGATCGAACCACAGCCGGTGGCGGGCACCGGTCAGGGCCGCCTCGTTGAACAGGTGGCGCGCCAGACTGGTCAGCCGGCGGGCACTCTGGTCCAGCGCATCCTGCCGGTAGATGTCGAGCGCCGGCAGGCTCAGCAGGCCGAACAGGCTCAGCAGCAGCAGAACCAGTCCCAGTTCGACCAGGGTGAAGGCCCGCGTGTTATTCAAGCTCCCAGCTTCTGACATCGGCATCCTTGCCTTCGCCGCCGGCTTCACCGTCGGCGCCGTAGGACAGCAGATCGAATTCGCCGTGCAGTCCCGGAGACAGGTAGATGTAGGTGCCGCCCCAGGGATCCTGTGGCACCTTATTGATGTAACCGCCTTCGCGATAGCGCAGTGGGATGCGACCGCTCTGGGGCTTGGTTACCAGCGCCTGCAGGCCCTGTTCGGTCGAAGGGAACTGGCCGTTGTCGAGTTTATAGAGCCCCAGCGCCTCTTCGAGGCTTCTGACCTGCATTTCGGCTTTGGTGCGGCGGGCCTGTTCCGGTCGGTCGAGCAGTTTGGGCACCACCACCCCGGCGAGGATGCCGAGGATGACGACCACCACCATGACTTCAATCAGAGTAAAACCGCGCTGGTCGCGCGCCAGCAGGTTCTGTCGGTTCATCAGTTGTTCTCTCCTTGCAGGTTGGCAATCCTTTTAACCCAGGCCCTGACTGGCCTGGAAAATCGGCAGCAGCACTGCCAGTACGATAAAACCCACCACCGAGCCCATCAGCAGAATCATCAGTGGTTCCAGCAGTGCCAGCAGGGTAGCGAGACGGATTTCCACCTGTCGTTCCTGCTGGTCGGCTACCTTCAACAGCATTTCTTCGAGGGTGCCGCTGCGTTCGCCGACGGCGGTCATCTGCGCCAGCAGCGGCGCGAAGGCGCCGGCCTGGTGCAGGGGCGCGGCCAGGCTGATGCCCTCGCGTACGGCAGCCTGGGTGGCGACGACGGTCTGGCGCAGCAGCTGGTTGGTCAGCAGGCTATTGCTGATCTCCAGCGCGCCGAGCAGGGGCACACCGCTGCGCAGCAGGGTGCCGAGGGTGCGGCTGAAGCGGGCGGTGGCGATGGCCCGCTGCAAGGGGCCGATCACCGGCAGGCGCAGCAGGGCGCGGTCGCAGCGCAGCCGGCCGGCGGGACTGCGGTAGTAGCGACGCAGCAGCAGGCCCAGGGCACCTCCGATCAGCAGCAGCAGCCAGCCGTAACGTGCCAGCAGGGCATTGCCGCCGATCAGCAGGCGGGTGGCCAGCGGCAGACTCTGGCCCAGGTCAACCAGCATCCGGGTGATCTTTGGCACGACCACGCTGACCAGAAACAGCAGGACGCCACTGCCCACCAACGCCATCAGCAGCGGATAGGCCAACGCTGCCGTGGTGCGCGATTTCAGTCGTGCCTGCTCTTCGAGAAAATCGGCCAGTTGCAGCAGAACCTGATCGAGCGAGCCGCTGCTTTCACCTACCTCCACCAGTCGCTGATACAGCGGAGGAAAACTGCGTTCCTGAGCGGCCAGGGCCTGATGGAAGGCACTGCCCTGGCGCACCTGCTCGCGCAACTGGCGGAACAGGCGGGCCTGGGCCGGTTTTTCCACCTGGTCGGCCAGGGATTGAAGGGCCTCGTCAAGAGCCACGCCGGCCTGCAGCAGGGTCGCCAGCAGGCGGGTATGGGTGGCCAGATCGGCGACCGGCAAACGCCCCGGCCGGCGCAGCTGGCGCAGGCCGGGCGTCGCCGAGCGGGATTGCTGTTCACTCAGCTCGGCGACGAAAATTCCCCGGCTGCGCAGGGTTTCCTGAGCGGCGCGCTTGCTGCCGGCCTCCACCGTGCCGCGGGTCTTGCGGCCCCGGTCATCGAAGCCGGAATAATCGAACAGCGCCACGGCCTAGTTCTCCTCGCGAGTCACGCGCAGCACCTCTTCCAGGCTGGTCAGTCCCTGGCGCGCCTTCTCCAGCCCCGCCTGCCGCAGGGGCACCATGCCCTGGCCGATGGCCAGCTGGCGCAGACTGGCGGCGTCGCTGTGTTGCAGCAGGGCGCTGCGCAGATCCTCGGTGAGGATGAGCAACTCGTAGATGCCGCTGCGGCCACGGTAGCCGATCTGCATGCAGCGGTCACAGCCGCGGCCGCGATAGAAGGGTGGCGCCTTGGCCGGATCGACGCCCAGATCGCGCAGCAGGGTCGCTGGCGGCTGCACCTGCTCGCGGCAGTGCGGACAGATGGTGCGGACCAGTCGCTGGGCCAGGATGCCGACAATGGAGGAGGCGGCCAGGAAGGGCTCGATGCCCATTTCGACCAGCCGGGTCAGCGCCCCGGCGGCATCGTTGGTGTGCAGGGTGGAGAACACCATGTGGCCGGTCAGGGCCGATTGGATGGCAATTTCGGCTGTCTCGCGGTCGCGGATCTCGCCGACCATGATGATGTCGGGATCCTGTCGCAGAATCGAGCGCAGACCGTTGGCGAAGGTCAGGTCGATCTTGGGATTGACCTGGATCTGGCCGACGCCGGCCAGCTGGTACTCAATGGGATCCTCGACGGTGATGATGTTCTTGTCGCGCTCGTTCAGGCGGCTTAAGGCGGCGTAGAGACTGGTGGTCTTGCCGCTGCCGGTCGGGCCGGTGACCAGAAAGACCCCGTGCGGCGTGCGGATCAGCCGATCCACCTGGGCCAGCAGGGCCGGTTCCATGCCGATATCCTCCAGCGCCAGCACGCTGCCGCCCTTGTCGAGCAGGCGCAGCACCAGCCGTTCACCGAAGGCGGTCGGCAGCGAGGAAACGCGCACGTCAATATCCTTGCCAGCGATGCGCACGCGGAAGCGGCCATCCTGCGGCAGGCGTTTTTCGGCGATGTTGAGACCGGCCATGATCTTGATGCGCGAGCTGATGCTGGCTGTGGCGCGCGCCGGTGGCCGTAGCACCTCATAGAGCAGGCCGTCGATGCGATAGCGTACCACCAGCGCGTTTTCAAACGGTTCGATGTGGATATCGCTGGCGCGTTCCTTGTAAGCCTGGGTGATCAGGCTGTTGACGAAGCGGATTACCGGAGCCTCGTCATCGCTGTCGAGCAGGTCGGCCGGTTCGAGATTGCGACTGAAATCGCTGCCATCGTCTATATCGCTGATGACATCCTGCGCCTGGGTCGAGCGGCTTTCAAAGCTGCGGTTGATCAGCTCCAGCAGCGCCGGTTCGGCCGCGACCTGCACCCTCACCAGGGCTTCGCTGCGCTGGGCCAGATCGTTGATGGCATCAAGATCGAGGGGATCGGCCATGGCCAGTTCCAGCACGCTGTCCTGCTGCCGCAGGGGCAGCAGCAGATGCTGGCGGGCATAGGCCAGGGGGATCAGATCGAGGAGTGCGGTATCGCTGATCTGGGCCGGCAGGTTCTCCAGCAGGGGCAGATCGAGTTGCTCGGCCAGGGCGGCAGCCAGCTGTTCGGCACTGATGGCACCCTGTTCGCGCAGCAGCTGGCCCAACCGTCGGTCCGGATGCAGCTGCTGGCTGGCCAGGGCCTTGTCGAGCGCCACCGCTGACAGGTCACTACGGCCTTGCAGGATTTCGCCGATGCGCTTGCCCTGCATCAGTTGGTCTCGGTTTCGTTGGCGCGCCGCAGTTCATCAAAGGCGGCGCGGTTGCTGTCACTGATGCGGTCAAGTTCCTCCTGAGAACCGATGACCGTCGGTGTGATGAACACCACCATGTTGGTCTTCTTCTCCTCCAGACTGCTGGAACGGAACAGCAGTCCCAGCAACGGGATGTCTCCCAGTAGGGGGACGCGCGATTTATTTTCCTGCAGGTTGGTGGAGATCAGGCCACCGAGCACCACCGTCTGGCCGTTGCGCGCCAGCACCGTGTTGGTGAGTTTGCGGGTGGTGAAGGTCGGACCCACCTGGTCCACATTGCCGACATTGGTGCTGGCCAGGTCGGTGGTCTCCTGATAGATGGTCAGCCGGACCAGGTTGCCTTCGGTGGTCTGTGGTTTGAAGCGCAGGGTCAGGGCGACGTCCTTGCGTTCGATGGCGACACTCTGGGCCAGCGAGTCGCTGCCGCCGGTATCGGTCAGGCGTTGGGTGATGATGGGCACGTTGGAGCCGACAATGATTTCGGCCTCCTCATTGTCCGTGGTCAGCAGCCGGGGGGCCGACAGAATGTTGACATCGCCATCGGTTTTCGACAGCTGCAACAGGGCGGCGAAGGCCGGCAGGTAGAGGGTTTCACCGCTGGCCGGATCGGTGTAGCTGATCAGCTTGCTGAAACCGCCGGCCATGATGCCCTGGACGGCATTGGTCAGCAGGTCGGCACTGACCGCTTTTTCCATGTTGGAGCTGATGCCAACCACGCCCTCGTCACCGATCTCGAAACCGCCCTGCAGGCCCAGCCCGAGTTTCTGGGTTGCCTCCATCGACAGTTCCATGATCAGCGCCTCGACATAAACCTGTTTGCGGCGGATGTCGAGCTGACGGATGATTTCACGGATGACGCTGTAGTCTTCCGGCGTGGCGTTAACCACCAGGGCGTTGGTGGCCTTGTCGGCCGTGACGCTGACCTGGGTTTTGATCGGGCTGTCGGCGGCCTTGGCGGCATCGGTTGTGCCGGTCGGGGCCGGTGCCGCCTTGACGCCGCTGAGGATTTCGTTGAGCGTGGTGCTGAGGGTCTCGGCGTCGGCGTTTTCCAGATAATAGACATGGATGCGGGCATGTTCGCGTACCGGCTGCTGATCAACCTCGGCGATCAGCTGCAGCAGACTGGTCATGTCCTCGCTGCTGGCCATCAGGATCAGCCGGTTGGTGCGATCATAGGCCAGTACCTTGCTCTCGGCCGTGGTGGCGCTGGTGGTGACATTGGTGCTGCGGCGCCGGTTGAGATTGCGCGCTGGCCCGGTGGCGAGAATCTCATTGCAGATTTTCGCGGTTTCGGTGGCATCGGCATAGCGCAGGCTGACCACCTTGAGCTGATGCTGCGACAGGGGCACATCCAGCTCACGCAGAATACTGACCAGCCGGGCGATGTTGGCGGCGTTGTCGCTGATGATGAGCTTGTTGGAAGGCTCGTAGACCACCACGTTGCTGGTTTTGGGCATCAGCGGGCTGAGGATCGATTCGGCCACATCGGCAGCGTTGATATGGCGCAGCGTCAGCATGCGGGTGACGAACTGATCGCTGGCCTCGCCGGCACGCAGGGTGGGCAGTCCCACCTCCTTGGCGTCGCGAGTCGAGACGATCTTGTTGGTCGCGCCACTGGGGACGACGGTGTAGCCCTTGATGTTGAGCACGGTCAGGAACAGGCGATAGGCCTCCTGGCGGGTCATCGGTTCGGATGAAATGATGGTGGCCTTGCCGCGAATGCTCTCGTCGTAGACGAAGTTCCTGCCGGTCAGGGCGCTGATGGTCTGGATCAGTTCCGTCAGCTCGATGTCCTTGAAATCGAGCGTGATGGCGGCTTCCTCGGCCGCCGCGCGGGGCGGCATGGTGAAATCGGACAACAGCAGGCCGCAGGCGGCGAGGATCAGAACCCACTGGCGGATCAACAGCTTCATCACCTAGGAATCTCCTTTATTCGATGTCGTAGGCGAAGGTCAGTGGCTGGCTCTGACGTTCCAGAGCCAGTCGCAAACTTTTGGCCTCGCGCAGTTGCTGGAAAATCTGCAGCCCTTTTTCCGGGCTGTCGAGGGGGATGCCGTTGACCTGCCGCAACACGTCGCCCCGTTTGAGGCCCATCTGTTCGAGCAGGGTGCCTGCCTGGATATGGCGGATAACGAAACCGGTGGTCTGGCCCTGGACAACCAGCGCCTCCAGCCGGGCCTGCTGCAACAGCTGGCCGATGTTGTCGCGCAACTGCCGGGCCTGACCCGCCGCGATGCGCCAGCGGTTTTCACCCGCCGCTTCGATGGCGTAGTTCTGTGGCAAAGGGGGCGCAACACGGCCGGTAACGGCAGCCCGGGCCGGTCGGCTGGCCGCCGGAGCGTCGCTGAAGGCCAGACGCAGCAGGCTGCCATCACCCTGGCGCAACAGGACCTGAGCCGGTGCGATCTGTTCAATGCGCCCCGCTCCCGGCAGGGTTTCACCCGGGCGGTAGATGCCGATCTGACCATCGCGTGCGATGACCGCCAGGGCGGGGGTACTGCCGGCGACGGTGCCGATCAGGGTCAGATTGGCTGGAGCCTCGCCGGCGATTGCGGCTGGCCTGGAGCTGCCGGCGCTGCCCGCTGAAGAAACGGCAGCAGGTCGCGTTAGGGGGGCCAGCCGTGAGTGAAATAGATTGCGTTCGAGAATCCGGCCGTTGTCGGCCGGTGGCGCGACCGCCGGTGCTGCCGGTGCTGCCGGTGCCGGTCGGCCGGCGGTTGCTGGGCTGATGCCGGGATCAAGCAGCAGGCCGCTGATAACCGCCAGCAACCAGGCCAGCGCCAAGCCGGCAAGAACGCAGAGGCCGGCATAGTACAGTGGCAGATAGCGGTCGAAGCGAGCAAACATAAAGACTTCTCCGAAAGACTTTTCCGAAACAACCGCACGCCTGTCACATGCGAAACGCTTTTCGGCGTTGTGGTGTTTCTGGCACGGACGCCACAGGTGGTCTGTCCGGGACGGGCGCTGATGACAGGCGAGTGTAGCAGAAAAGCAGCGCGGGAAGAACGGTTATTCTTTTCTTCTGAACCTGGCTGGCGGATAGCTGCGGGGTGAGGCCGAGGTTCAGGCCGGGGGTGGCTGCTGGCGTGGGCAGTTGCGCTGGCAGGCCACCAGAATGTGCTCGGCCAGTCCCTGGCCGAGGGCCAGGCGGACACCCTTGGCCAGTACCAGCACCGGGCCGTTGCCGCAGGAGAGGATTTCGATCTGCTCGCCGGGCATCAGCCCCATGGCCTGCAGTTTCTGGCGGATCTGGCTGCCGCCGACGAAGCCCCGGATGTAAACGGTTTCACCATTGCGGCATTGGGAGAGAGGGCACATGGCGTCTTCTTGGACTAAGGGTTGCGGGCGGCTGTGTACCGCTCGGGGGCGCTTTGCCTGGCACAGCGGCTGACCAGCGGCATTGTAGACAGGCCCCCGCTCAGCGTCAAGCCGGGCGCTTCAGGGTTCCTTGCCCAGCAACCTGGCCAGATCGGCGGCCAGATCCGCGATCAGCTCCGCCTGGGTCGCCACCAACTGGGGGTAGTCCGGTCCGGTTATCTGGCGCTGGTAGTGCAGCTGACCCTGCTGGGCGGTTCGCCGGGGTCGGCGCAGCAGATAACGTGCCTGCAACCGGGCTGCGCCTCCCGGCACCCCTTCGAACTGGTTGATCCAGAGCTCCAGCTGGACATCTGGTGCCGCCGCCAGTCGCCAGGGGGCGGGCCGTACCAGCAGGCCGGGTTGGTGCCGGCTGAGCTGTTGCACCAGCAGTCGGCTGATTTCATCGCTCAGTCGACCGGCCCAACGGTCGAATTCGGCCAGCGCGATGCGGTTATCGCTCGTGCGGGTGACGATTTGCGGTCGGTCGAGGTATTGCGCCAGATGAATCGGTCCCAGCTCGACCTGTTGCGTAATGGCAGCGCTCGTCGTGGCGCCGGTGCCGGCCAGCTGCTCGGAGGACAGCAGGTAAAAGCGGGCTTCGTCACTGGTTCCGCCGATGCAGGCGCTGCACAGCAGGACCGCTACCAAAGAACTCAGCAGGCGGACAGGGAAAAACGTCATCGGGGGTCTCCGGAGAGGGCCTTGCCCTGCAGCAGGGCTTCAGGGTGGCGTTGCAGATAGTCGGTGAGCTGGCGCAGCGAATGGGCGCTGGCGCTGATTTCGTCAAGGGCTTGCAGCAGGGCGGCACGCTCGGCCGATTCCGCCGCCAGCAGACCCTCACCGTTGGCCAGGGTGCGGTCGAGCTGCTGCAGGCTCTGGCGCCCCTGGGCCAGGGTGGTGTCAAGGGCGGCCAGGCTGGCGCCGGCCCGGCCGGCCAGGTCGCGGTAGGCGGCGCTGAGCTGCGGCAGTTCCTGGTCGGCCCGACCAAGCAACTGCTGCAGCTGGGCCAGCACCTGGGCGAAGCGGCTGAGGCTGTCGCGGGTGGCTGGTGCGTTGAGCAGCTCCTCGACGGAGCCGATCAGGCGGTTGAGATTGACCAGCAGATCCTCCACCGGCAGGGCGCGCAGCTGATCGATCAGGCTGGTGGCCACGTCGGCCAGTTCGCCGAGATTGGTGCGAACCGTCGGCAGTTCGGCCAGATCGCCGTTATGGCCCAGATAGCGCGGTGGCCGGTCGGGAAAGAAATCGAGCGCCACCATCAGTTTGCCGGTCACCACACTTTGCATCTGCAGCTGGGCACGCAGGCCGCGTTGCACCAACTGGAGCAGAGCGGTGTCGAGCTGCTTCGGGGTCAGGCTGGCGCTTTTGCCGTTGCCGGTGACGTCGCGCAGGCGGGCGGGGTTGATGTCGATGACCACCGGAATGCGCACCACCAGATCGCCTGGATCGTACTGTACCTGAATGTCGCGCACCGAGCCGATGCGCACCCCCTGAAACATGACCGGCGCGCCGACGTCGAGGCCTTTGACCGCCTCGTCGAAGAACAGCACAAAGCCGACCTCCTGACGCAGCAGCCGGCCGGAACCGAGCAGCAGCAGGGCACTGACGAACAGCACCAGTCCGCCCAGCACAAAACTGCCAATCCACAGATTCTTGCGATCGGAAGCCATCAGAATTCTCCTGTCGGCGGCGAGCTGGCTGCGCCGCGGGTCAAAAAGGCGCGCACCAGCGGTTGGTCGCTGTGGTCGCGCAGCCAGGCGGGCGGTCCCTGGGCGATGAGGGTTTTGCTGTGCGGATCCAGAAAGATGCTGTCACTGCCAATCGCGAAGATACTGGCCAGTTCGTGGGTTACCACCACAATGGTGGCGCCGAGGCTCTCGCGCAGCTGCAGGATCAGATCGTCGAGACGGCGGGCGCTCAGCGGGTCGAGCCCGGCCGAGGGTTCGTCGAAGAACAGAATCTGCGGGTCCAGTGCCATGGCGCGGGCCAGTCCGGCGCGTTTGCGCATGCCACCGCTGATCTGTGACGGATAGAAGTTGCCGTAACCGGCCAGGCCGACCAGTGCCAGTTTCAGCTCGACCAGTTCGTCGATCTGACGCCGATTGAGGTCGCTGTGTTCGCGCAGTGGCAAGGCCACATTCTGGGCCAGGGTCAGGGAACTGAGCAGGGCCCCGCTCTGAAACAGCACACCGATGTGGCGGCGCATGGCGGTACGATGATCCTCCGGCGCCTGCCAGTAATCGGTTCCATCGAGCAGAACCCGTCCCCTGGCCGGCGCCATCAGGCCGGTCAGGTGGCGCAGCAGCGTGCTTTTGCCGCAGCCGCTGCCACCCATGATGATGAAGATGGCATTACGCGGCACCGAGAAGTTGAGGTCGCGCTGAATCAGATTGCTGCCATAGGCCATGGTCAGATCCTGCACGACAATGGGACAAGGGCTGTCCTGCATGACTAGACTCCGAACAGATCGGCCAGCACGGCAAACAGACCGTCGCAGACGATGATGGCGACAATGGCGCTGACCACGGCCGAGGTGGCGGCGTCGCCGACGGCGGCGGCGCTGCGGCCACACTGCAGGCCGCGCAGACAGCCCGCCAGCGCGACGATGACGCCGAAGACGACGCTCTTGCCCAGGCCGAGCAGGAAATGGTTGAGGCTCAGGGCGGCCAGGGTCTGGTGCAGATACTGGTTGAGCGGCAGGTCGAGCAGACCGCCGGCCACCAGCAGGCCGCCGGCCATGCCCAGCAGGTCGGCGTAGAGGCACAGCAGCGGCAGCATCAAAATCAGCGCCAGCATGCGTGGCAGCACCAGAAACTCCATCGGATCGATGCCGAGGGTACGCAGGGCGTCAATTTCCTCGTTGACCTGCATGGTGCCGATCTGGGCAGCGAAGGCGGCGCCGGTGCGGCCGGCCATGATGATCGCCGCCATCATGGCACCCATTTCGCGCGTCATGCCGATGGCCACCAGGTCGGCGACGTAGATTTCGGCGCCGAACAGTTTGAGCTGAACCGCGCCGACGAAGGCCAGGATCAGGCCGATCAGCACGGCTACCAGGGTAATGATGGGCAGGGCCTGGGCGCCGCTGCAGTAGAGCTGGTCGCGCAGATCCTCGACGCGAAAGCGCGCACGGCCGCGGGCGAAACGGCCGAAGGCCAGACTGGCGGCGCCGATGAAGGCCAGGCTGGCGGCAACGCCACTCAGCTGCCGGCGGGCCTGGGCGCCGACCCGTTCCGGCAGGGAGGGGCGGGGGCGGGCAGGGAAGCGGGCTGGCGGTACGGCGGCCATCAGCTCAAGCAGCTGTTGCGCGCCGGCCGGCAGGGCGGTCAGTTCCAGGGGGCGCTGTGTTTTGTCGGCCAGCTGCTGCAACTGGCGAATGAACAGCAAAAGCAGGCTGTCCCAGCGGCCCAGGGCGCTGCCATCGAGTTCCAGCCCGGCGATATCCTCGTGTTGCAGGGCGCTTTCCACCGCGGCCAGATCCGGCAGGTGGCTGTCCCGGTGCCAGTCACCGCTCAGGCACAGCCGCAAATGGCGATCCTGCTGCTGCAGCCGCAACCTGGCCTCGGTCATGCTGTGCTCCGGCCCAGCAGGCGCTGCGCGACCAGACTCAGCAGGTAGACCAGACCGCACAGCAGGGCGATGACGGCACCGGCCGGCAGGTCGGCCTGGAAGGACAGGGCCAGCCCGGCCACCAGGGTCAGGGCGCCGATCAGCGTGGCGCGCAGCATCATGCCGTGCAACGAACGCGAAAACAGGCGGGCGCTGGCCGCCGGCAGGCACAGCAGGGCAATGACCAGAATCAGGCCGACCAACTGGATCAGCAGGACCACCGTCAGGGCGACCAGGCACAGCAGCAGGGTCTGCAGCAGCTCGACCCGGATGCCGCGGATGGCGGCGAATTCGGCATCGAAGCACAGCAGCAGCAGCTGGCGGTGGAACAACAGGAAAAACAGCAGGATCAGACCATCGAGGGCGGCGATGAACAGCAGGTCCTGGCGCGAAATCATCAGCACGTTACCGAACAGGTAGCTCATCAGGTCGACGTTGTAGCCCGGCGTGCGGGCGATGAACAGCACGCCGCTGGCCATGCCGATGGCCCACAGGGCGCTGATCAGCGTGTCCTCCTGCTGGCTGGCGTAACGGTTGACCAGGCTGATGAGAATGGCCGCCAACAGGGCGCACAGCAGGGCGCCGTGCAGCGGTGCCTGACCGAGGTAATAGGCCATGCCCATGCCGCCAAGCACCGTGTGGGCGATGCCACCGGCCATATAGCCGATACGGCGTACCACCACATAGGAGCCGACAATGCCGCAGGCGATGCTGGCCAGCAGGCCGCCAAGCAGGGCGCGGGCGAGAAAGTCGAGATGGGTAAGGGCTTCAATAAAGCTCAAGAGGGATCTCCGTTGGGCGGCTGCCCCGGCAGCTGGGTGTCGTGGTGGACCTGAGACAGCCGGATGCCGTAGAGCGCCTCCAACTCGGCGCTGTCCACCGGGCTGTGGGCATGACAGACCAGGGTGCGGTTGAGGCAGGCGACCCGGTGAACGCAGCGGGTGACAAAACCCATATCATGGGAAATCAGCACAATGCCGAGCTGGTCGTGCAGGCGGTGCAGCAGGCTGAAGATGCTTTCGCCGTGATGCGGATCGATGTTGGCGGTTGGCTCGTCGAGCAGCAATATCCGGGGGTTGCCGGCAAGGGCGCGGGCAATCAGCACCCGCTGACGCTGGCCGCCGGACAACTCCAGCATCGAGCGCTGCTGCAGGTCGAGAATGTCGGTACGGGCCATGGCCTGTTCGGCGGCGGCGCGGTCGGCGGCGGTATAGCGCCAGCGGCTGGTGGCGCAGCCGAAACGCCCCTGCAGCACCGTGTCGCGCACCGTGATGGGGAAGGCGCTGTCAAAGGTGGCAAACTGGGGCACATAGCCCAGCAGATGGCGGGCCTGGCGCGGGCTGGTGCCGAACACCTCAATCTGGCCGCTGGCGGGTTTGAGCAGGCCCAGAATCAGCTTGAGCAGGGTGCTTTTGCCACCGCCGTTGGGGCCGACAATGCCGAGAAATTCCCGGTCCTTCAGTTCCAGATCGATGTTTTCCAGAATCGGCCGGGCGCCATAGCGGAAGGAAACCTGATGCAGTCGGATGCAACTGGCCATGGGCTCAGGGTTCCAGGGCCTGTTTGAGCGCGGTGGCCGTGGCCCGCAGCATGGCGGGCAGGTCGGCGGACAGGGGATCAAGCGGCACCACACGGGCACCGATCTGCCGGGCCAGGGTGGTAGCGGCCCGCTGGCTGAACTGTTGCTGGACGAAGATAACGCCGATATTTTCTGCCCGGGCCTGCTGGATCAGACGGGCCAGATGTGCGCCGCCCGGTTCCTTGCCGGCCTGCTCAATGGCGACTTGCTCCAGACCGTAGCGCGCGGCGAAGTAGCCCCAGGCCGGGTGGAACACCATGAAACGGCGGCTCGACAGCCCGGCCAGTTCGGCGCTGATCTCCTCGTGCAGAGCCAGCAGTTGCTGCTGTAGCCGACTCAGGCGCTCGGCGTAAAGGGGCGCCTGAGCCGGATCGTGCTGTTGCAGAGCCTGGCACAGGGTGACAGCAATCTGCGAGCAGAGCAGGGGATCGAGCCAGACGTGGGGATCGCGTTCGTCAGCCTGGTGATGATGGGTTGCCGTATCCTCTTCGCCCGGATGGTGATGGGCGGCGAGCTGGCGCAGCGGCAGGCCCTGCAGGCAGTCGATCAGCTGCAGGCCGGGGGCGTTCTGGCGCAGACGTGGCAACCAGATACGTTCGAAGGGCACGCCGATACTGAACAGTAAATCACTGTCGACGATCTGGGCCATCTGCTGTGGTGTCGGATCGAAGGTGGCCGGACTCTGGCCCGGCCCGATCAGTACCCGGATCTGGGCGGTTTCATCGACCAATTGTTGCAGCAGGTATTGCTGTGGAGCGACACTGACCAGCAGTTTGAGCGGTGCGGCCAGCAGACTGGAGGGCAGAGACACCAGCAGCACCAGCAGAAACAGCAGCAACGGGCGGCGGGTGGTAGGCAGCAACGGGCACAAGTCAGGCATGAAATCTCCGGCAGGGGGCAAGTGCTGGCAGCGTGGCGCTGCGGGACAGCGATGTTTTGGCTTTTTGTTGGCAATTTTATACTACAACTTGTAAGTTGAAGGGTATTTTTCTCGGCTTCGGCGGGGATGCCGGGGCTCCTCTCTTTCCTGCAGAAAGGTTTTTTTATGCGCAAAAGGATCAAGGTCGGTGTGGTACTGGCAGGTCTGACCCTGGCCGGACTGACAGCCTGTCAGCAAAATGAGGACAAGGCGGCCGCCGCGCCGGCGAGCCAGCCGGAAACACTGCAGCAGAAGATCAGTTACGCCGTGGGCCTGGATATTGGCACCAATTTCCGCCAGAGCGGCTTCGAGCTCGATGGTCCGATGTTGCTGCTGGGTTTTGAGGATGCGCGCCAGAAATCCGATCCGCGCCTGACCGAAGAAGAAATGAACGACGCCATTCGGACCTTCCAGCAGCAGATGGTGGCCCAGTTCGAGGAGCGCCAGAAGGCCCTGGCCCAGGAACAGACCGACAAGTCGAAGGCCTTCCTGGCCGAACATCGCCAAAAGCCCGGTGTCCAGGAAACCGCCAGTGGTTTGCAGTATCTGGTTGAGCGCGACGGCGAGGGCCGTCAGCCCGGCGCGACGGATCAGGTGAAGGTGCATTACAGTGGCCGCACCATTGACGGGACCGAGTTCGACAGTTCCTACCAGCGGGGCGAGCCGGTCACCTTTCCTCTGGACGCGGTGATTCCCGGCTGGAGTGAAGCGTTGCAGCTGATGCGTGAAGGCGCCAAATGGCAACTGGTGCTGCCGGCCGAGCTGGCCTATGGCGAAGAAGGTCGCGGCGAGATCATTCCGCCCAATGCCGCCCTGATCTTCGATGTCGAACTGCTCGAAGTGCTGGGAGAGGACGCGGATGCGCCGGCGTCGCAGGACAGCCCGAACTAAGGCCGCGACGGCGGCCCGCGCGGCCGCCGCTTTCAGACAGGTGCAGGAAATGGCGCTGTTGCTGAACAGCCAGCGCCATTTCGATGATCTGTTCAGGGCGGTTATCCAATCGGTGTCGCGCATCCTGCAGGTCGATCGCACCAGCCTGTTCGTGTTTGACGAAGAACGCCAGCAGCTCTGGACTCAGGTGGCCGAGGGCGTCTCCGGCGTGATCCGCCTGAGTCTGCAGCGGGGCCTGGCGGGTCGTTGTGCCCGCGAGCAGCGGCCGCTGCTGGTGGCCGACGCCCAGCGCCACCCCGATTTCGACGCCAGCTGGGATCGCAAGCACGGTTATCGCAGTCGCAACATCCTGTGCTATCCGCTGTTCAACCGCCAGCAAGAGCTCAAGGGCGTGCTGCAGATGATCAATCGGCGGGGTGGCGCCTTTACGCCGGAGGATCTTGAACTGGCAGCGGTCTGTGCCGCCCAGGTCGGCGTGGCGCTGGAAAACCGTCAGCTGTTCGAGGAACTGCGGCAGGGGTTTGAAAGTTTCATCCGCGCCCTCACCGCCACCATCGATGCCAAGCATCCCCTCACCGCGGGTCATTCCCACCGGGTGACCGAATATGCCCTGCTGCTCGGCCGCAGTCTGCAACTGGACGCGCAGACCCTCGATACACTGCAGTACGCCGCGTTGCTGCACGATGTCGGTAAGATTGCCGTGCCCGACCGGGTGCTGACCAAGGACGGCCGTTTCGATACCGATGAACAGCGACTGATGCAGGGCCATTCCGCCTGGAGTGGTCGCATTCTTGAGCAGATGCGGCTGCCGCGCCATCTGCGCCAGCTGCCGTTTATTGCTGCCAGCCACCACGAACGGATGGACGGCAGCGGTTATCCGGCCGGGCTGGATGCGACCGCCATTCCGCCGTTGGCCCGGATAATCGCCATAGCTGATGTGTTCGACGCCCTGACCTCAAGGCGCGACTACCCCAAATATGCCGAGGATGGGCTGACCAGCCTGGGGTATGCGCCGCTGGCGCTGGAGCGCGCCTTTACGGTGATTGCGCAGGGGCGTGGCAGCCATTTCGATGCTGCTTTGGTGGATGTTTTTCTGGCCCGGCGGCCAGAGCTGGAGGCCCTGTGGCATCAGTTGCACGCGAGCGAGGCCAGGGATGAAGCGGGTACTGCCGGCTGTTGAGAGTGTCCGCCCGGACTCGGACGGGATGGCGGAACTGGTGGCGTTGTTGCAGCAGCAGTTTGCGGCCGTCGCTGGCGCCCTGGTGCCGCTTTGTGATCAGGTCGCGCAGCTGTACCGCCACGGTTCCGGGCGGTGGCAACCCTGCCGGGCGCCCTACCATGATCTTGGTCATGCCGTCGCCGTCAGTCTGCTGGCCCTGCGGCTGTTGGCCGGTTGGCAGCAACTGCGTTGTCAGGCCGCTTCAGCAATGGCCGTTCGAGGTCTGCTGGCGGCTGCTCTGCTGCATGATAGTGGCTATCTGCTGCGTCACAGCGAGACGGGCCGGGGCGGTCAGCACACCTTTGACCATGTGGTGCGCGGCCAGCGCCTGGCGGCGCATCTGCTGGCCGAACAGGGCTGGGAGCGGGAAGCCATCACCCTGGTGCGGCAGCTGATTGGCGCCACCGAGTTCGCCGGCGCCCGGCCCGAGGTGCAACTGGCGGAGCCCTTCCGGGTGCTGCCGGATTTGCTGACCAGTGCCGACCTGCTGGCCCAGGTAACGGCGCCCGACTACCCCGAGCGGCTGACGGACCTTTACGCCGAGTTCAGCGAAGCCTATCTTGCCCACGGCCGTGTGACTCTGCGGCAACAGGGCTATTTCCTGTTCGACGATCTGACGGCGCTGCAGCGCGGTTCCGCCGCCTTTGTGCGGCAGCGTGTTTTGCCACAGCTGGCCGCGCTGGGCCTGGCCGAGCCCTGTCTGCGGGCCTTCTACGGTCGTGCCGACCATCCCTACGCCTGTCAGCTGCAGACCAATCTGCAACGGTTGGATGCCCTGGCCGGCCGCTGATCCGCGTTCTTGTTCTCTCGCGTCTCTCCGAATTTCGTTCTGGCCTGTTTGCGACCCCATCCTCATCCATCCTCATTTGTGCTGGAAGTGGCTCAGACCATCCCAGTCCGCCGCTGGTGGCCGCTGTTCACACTCGGCCACACGCTGCAGGTACAGCCGGCTGGGACCGTCGAGCGGCGCCAGGGCCAGGGCCTGTTCGAATTCCGCTCGTGCCCTGGCCCAGTCGCGTTGGCGCCAGGCCGTTCCCCCACTGGCGAAGTGCTGCAGCATCTGGCGTTGCGCCGGGCTGATCGAACGCTCCTCGCCGACCAGCTCGTACAGATCAATCGGGTGCTGCTTGCCCTTGACTGTCACCCGGTCGAGCAGGCGCAGGCAGAATTCATGATCTGGCAGTCTGGCGGCCGTGGCGCCACTGAGCAGGATGCGGGTGCCGTAGACGCGGTTGAGTCCCTCCAGCCTTGAGGCCAGATTGACGGTGTCGCCGATGACGGTGTAGTCCATGAAGCTATCGCAACCCAGGTTGCCAATGGTGACCTCGCCGCTGTTGATGCCGATGGCCAGATCAAGACGGTCGGCGCCGGCCAGCGGTTCCTGCCGCAGGGTCTCCAGCCGCTGCAGCAGCGCCAGGGCGGCGCGGGCTGCCTGGGCCGGATGCTGTGGGCTGGGCAGCGGTGCGCCAAAAAAGGCCAGGATGGCATCGCCGATGAGCTTGTCGAGGGTGCCCTGCTGGCGCAGCAGCTCCGGTAGCATGCAGCTGAAATAACGGTTGAGCAGTTCGGCGGTCTGACGCGCGTCGAGTTCCTCGGCCAGGCGGGTGAAGTCGCGCAAGTCAGCGAAAAAAATGGTCAGCTCGGCGCGCTGGCCGCGCAGGTCGGCGGTCAGCTCGCCACGCAGCAGCCGTTCGACGATGCTGGTCGAAACATAGCGGCCGAAGACCTGGGTGATCCACTGGCTGCGTTGCTTTTCATGGTTTTTCTGCAACAGATGACCGGCGACGAACTGACCGACGAGGAGCAGCAGGGCCGCCGGCAGCGGCAGCCAGTAGCCAGCCAGGAAGGCCCCCTGGCTGCCTCCGGCGAACAGAATCAGCAACAATGCCAACAGCGGGGCGGCTGGCAGAGGCAGGCTGCGGCGATAGAACAGCAGCTGGCCGGCCAGGCCGCACAGCAGCAGCAGGGCCAGGCGGGCGGCGGGACCGGCCGGCTGCAGAAAACGGCCGGCCAGCAGGGTTTCGATGGCCTGGGCATGACAGGCCAGGCCGGTTTCGCGCTGTTCCTGAACGTCAGCGACAACGCGGGCGAACAAGCGCTCGAAGGGCTGCCGCTGGGAGCGGTAGCGGGTGAAGGGCGTGCTGAACAGATCCTTGTCACTGGCCAGGCGGCTGCCGATCAGCACAATACGGCCGGCGACCTGCTGTGGATCGAAGCGGCCGTTAACCACGTCGGCGTAACTCAGCCGGGGGAATGATGCCTCGCCACCGAGAAAATGAATCCACAGCTCCGGGTAGGGCAGGCGCAGGCGCTGCTGGTCGTCGGCGCCGAGCAGGAAGTGGTCGGTCGGACTGAAGTCGAACTGGTACGCAAGGTTGAGATAGGTGCGGGTCAGTTCGAGGGCAAAGGCGGGGGTCAGTGACAGACTGCCGTCGGCCAGCGGCTCGGCGGCGAGAAAGCGGATGCGGCGCAGGCTGCCATCGCGGTCGAGGGGCAGGTCGATGAACCCGTCCCCCAGCATGGCGTCGCTGAACGGCGCAATGGCCTCCAGGCTGCCGACGCCGGGGACGGCGGCCACCCGCGCCACGACCACATTGCCAGCCTGCTCCATAGCTGTTGCCAGCTCGACATCGTCCTCTGGCTGCTGGGCCGGCCGGGTGAGCAGCAGGTCGAGACCGATGATCTCGGCGCCGGCGGCATTGAGTTGCTGCAGGGCGGCGGCCAGCTGCCGGCGTGACCAGTAGCCCTGGGCCCGGCCCAGCTCACCGGCGCTGGCCTCGTCCATGTAGACCAGCACCACCCGGCCCGATGCCGTGCTGGCGCCGCGCAGTTGCACCTGCAGGTCGTAGGTTAGCAGGTCGAGCCAGTGGAAAGCGCCCAGGCTGGCGGCCAGGGCCACAGCCAGCAGCAGGGCCAGACCGCAGAGAGCCGCATTGCGGCGATAGCGTCGTTCGAGCGCGGCTGCGTCGCCCATGAGTGGCAGGGCGAGCGACTAGAAACGCAGCGGCTGGGGCTGGCTGCGCCGGCCCTCGATGCCGCCGATGGGAGCGGCGGTGACAATGATGACGCGGCACTGGCGCAGCAGTTCATTGTGGGCATCCTCGGTCTGCAGACGCTGGGCGTCGCTGGCGCTGATGACCAGGTTGGTGCGGGTCAGGCCGGTGGCCTGCTCGGCCCTTGCCACCACATAGCGGCCACGTTTGCTGCGCGGCTCGGCGGCCCAGGCGGTAGCGACTGGGCTGAGCTGTTGCCACCAGGCGGAATCGTCCCATTGTGCCATCAGCTGACCAAGATCGGCAGTGCTGTGAACATAGCGCGCCATGCCGCGCTGCTGCAGGGCGTCCTGGTAGACACGGTTGACATCGTAGAGTATCCGGCCGTCACGACTGGCGATCTTGGGGAACAGGCCGGGTTGTACCGCCTGACTGCCGCTCAGGTTGCGGGCGTCGATCACCAGCCAGGGCGCGTCAGCCTGCTCGCTGCGTCCCTGGCTGGGCGTTGGCAGAGGAAACTTCTGCCATTCCAGCGGCTTGCCGCGCAGGTAGGTTAGCAGTTGGGCCGTCAGCCCCTCGATGCCGTGCAGTGGTGTCACCAGCGTGACCTCGGCATAGGGCCGGCTGCTGTTGAGAACCAGCTGGCGCTGATGTTCCTGGTAGCGCAGGAAGGCCTTGAGCTGGACGGTGAAGGTGCCGCCGAGCCGTTCCAGGGTGCGGCGGTCGTCCAGCCGCAGGCCGGCGGCCTGTTTGACAATGTTGGCGGCGGCCACCAGCTGGGCGGCGCCGAGGGCCTTGGTCTTGGCCTGGCCATTGTTGTCAAGGTAGGCGCGGCCGGTGCCGTAGATCAGGCCGGCATCCCAGTCGATCCAGCCGTAGGCACTGCGTTCGATGTGGGGGCTGAACGGTTCAGCCGTTACCGGCCGGGGCAGACACAGGGCGACAAACAACAGCAGAACAGGCAACAGAGGGGATAGGCGGATGTTCATGACGAACCTCGCGAAAAACGGCTGGCCGGCGCTGCGCGACGCTGCCGGCAACGCTGCTGGAGGGGCGAGGGCACCGGTGTGGTGCCTTCTCAGGATACCGGCGGACCGATCGGCACCTTGGCGGCAGCATACCACAGGAGAGGTCACTGTGGAGGCTGGCCGGGAGGATGGCCTAAAAAAAAGCGACCTCCCCACAAGGGAAGGTCGCTTGGCTTGGGCTTCGCCCGCAGGCGAGATCAGGCCGGAATTATTTCTTGTGGCAATCGCCACATTTGGTCGGGCCGCCCATTTTGGTGTGGCAGTCTTTGCACAGGGTCTTGTGTGCGGTGTCTTTGGTCACTTCGATCTTGGCGGGAGCGGCGTCGCCGTGGCAAGCGGCGTTGTTACAGCCACCGGCATAGCCTTCGTGAGCCTTGTGGTTGAAGGTGACGTTGCCGTTTTTGCACTCGTAGGTGACGACATCGCCAGCCAGAGCAGCGGTAGCGGCAAAGGCAACCAGCATCAGGGCAACCAGCAGTTTTTTCATGTCTCTTCCTCCTTGGAAATAGAAATGGTGTGCGATGTACAGGAATCGCGCCACGAAGATAGGGAAAATCCGTCGAGGGGTCAAGGGCTTTTTCCGGTTGCCGGGGGCGTCGCGGGTTGGGGGCTTTTTTCGCCGGGCGGTTGCGCCACGCGCCAAAGCCTGCTACACCTACACGGTTTTGGGCGTGGACCGGTCTGCGCCTGTGTCATGGAAAGAGAGGGGCGATGGATCAGAAAATTCAGATGCTGCTGGCGACGGTCAGGAAGCTGATTCGGCGCAGTGCCCTGCCGAATCTGGCCAATCTGCTGAAGAAAACCCACCCGGCGGATATTGCTCATCTGTTTCGTTATCTCGATATTAACGAGCAGCGCACCCTGTTCCATCTGATTGACGACAGCGATGTGGCGGCCGAGGTGTTATCGGAAATCGAGCACAGCTCCAGCGCCCAGTTGCTGGCCCAGATCGACAAGGACACCATCGTCGAGGTGCTGCAGGCCATGCCCTACGATGACTCCGTCGATATCATCCAGAACATGCCGGAGGAACTGGCCGAGGAAATCCTCAGCAGCATGCACGATGACGAGTCGGAGGAGATCGAACAGCTGATGCTCTACCGCGAGGACAGTGCCGGCGGCATCATGTCGACGGAGTTTTTCTGCCTCAATCAGGATCTGAGCGTGCAGCAGGCCATTGCCGCCCTGCAGGAGGCCGAGGATGCCGAGATGGTGTTCTATGTCTATGTGGTGGATGACGAACGCCATCTGATTGGCGTGCTGTCGCTGCGGCAGTTGCTGACGGTGCCGCCCCAGCGCCTGTTGCGCGACATTGTCGATACCGAAGGACTGATCAGTGTGCGGGTTGATACCGATCAGGAGGAGGTCGCCCAACTGGTGGCCAAATACAATATTCTGGCCATTCCGGTTGTCGACGACCAGAACCATCTGCTCGGGATCGTGACCGTCGATGACGTGATCGACGTCATGCGCCAGGAGGCGACGGAGGATTTCTACAAGATGGCCGGTGCCAGCGAGGAGGAGCTGCTTTACGGCTTCAAGTCGTTCAAGATCGCCCGTCTGCGGCTGCCCTGGCTGATCACCAACCTGTTTGGCGGTGTGATCACCGGCTATCTGATGTGGCTGTTCCGCATGACGCTGGAGCAGATCATCGCCCTGGTGTCCTTCGTGCCGGTCATCACCGGCATGGGCGGCAACGTCGGCGGCCAGTCGGCCACCATCGTGGTGCGCGGCTTCGCCACCGGCCGAATCGATTTTTCCACCCTGCGCAAGGTGTTCTTCAAGGAGTTGCGGGTGGGGATCATCATGGGGCTGGTTTGCGGCCTGGTGGTTGGACTGGTGGCGGTGCTGTGGCATGGCAACATTTATCTTGGTCTGGTGGTGGCGGTGGCCATGGCCACCGCCATGACGGTGGCCGCCACCACCGGCGTACTGGCGCCGACCTTCTTCAAGCGGATCGGTGTCGATCCGGCCATCGCGTCGAGCCCCTTTGTTCAGACCGCCAACGATATCACCGGCATTCTGATCTATTTCAGCACCGCCACCCTCTTTCTCGACAAGCTCAGCAGCTAGGCCTTTGGCCGTTCGCAGTGCTCCGATTGCATGTTTTACGAAGCCAGTGAGGCTCTGGTGCTGCGCACCACCGATTATGGCGAATCCGACCGGGTGGTCCAGCTGCTGACAGCCGTCAATGGCCTGTGCAGCGGGTTCGCGCCCGGGGCGCGCAACAGCCGGCGGCGCTTCGGCCCGGCACTGCAGCCCCTCAGCCATGTCCGCATCTACTGGCAGCGCAGCCGGCCCGGTCATCTGCGCCAGCTTAAACAGGCCGATCTGCTGGTCTCGCCGCGCCGGCTGTTGCCGCGCTTGCAGGCTTGGGCCCTGGGGGTTTATGGCTGCGAGCTGGTGCTGAACCTGTTTGCCGAGGAAGACCCGCAGCCCGCCCTGTTTGAATTGATGCTGGCCTATGGCGATGCCCTGGCTGACGGGACACAGCTGGCCGAGGCGCGCCTGCTGTTCGAGCTGCGCCTGCTGGCTCTGGCGGGATTGTTGCCCCATCTGGGGCACTGCGCCCAGTGCGGCACCCTGGCCGGCGGGCCGCAGCGGGTGTTCGACAGCCGTCGTGGTGGCGCCCTTTGCCTGGCCTGCGCCAGCGGAATCGAGCCTTTGCGGGTGGCGGCCCTGTCTCTTGGCAGTCTGGCCCGCTTGACCCGCCTCGACCTGTGCCGCTTCGCCGGGGTGCGGCTCAGTGGCGCGACCCTGCGCGAGGGCCACGCGGTGCTCGGTCAGGTGCTGGGGCAGGTATTGCCCCGGTCGATGAAAACCCCGCCCTTCATTGATCTGTTTGCCGCCTGCGACCGGCGCGGCGATTTGCACCTTGACAGTTCAGGGTAAACGGGCTAGTTAATCAGGCTTTACAGTCCTGCTGCGCTGCTGTCCGAAAGCGCTCCAGCAGCTGTTTCCCGTCCCTGTCCCATCCGTGCGAACCACAGACCGCATGACGTCTATCCGGAGGTTTACCGTGACATTTCAGGATCTGATTCTGTCCCTGCAGAATTACTGGGCGCGTCAGGGCTGCGTCATCCAGCAGCCGTACGACATGGAAAAGGGCGCCGGCACCTTCAATCCGGCCACCTTTCTGCGTTCGCTGGGACCGGAGCCCTGGAATGTGGCCTATGTCGAACCCTCGCGTCGACCGGCCGACGGCCGCTACGGCGAAAACCCCAACCGGTTGCAGCATTACTACCAGTTTCAGGTCATCCTCAAGCCCGCTCCCCTCAACATTCAGGACCTCTACCTCGATTCGTTGCGCAGTTTCGGGATCGATCCGGCCTGTCACGACATCCGTTTTGTCGAGGACGACTGGGAATCGCCGACCCTCGGCGCCTGGGGGCTGGGCTGGGAGGTCTGGCTGGACGGCATGGAGATCACCCAGTTTACCTATTTCCAGCAGGTCGGCGGTATCGATCTGAAGCCGATCCCCGGCGAGATTACCTACGGCTGCGAGCGCATCGCCATGTATCTGCAGGGAGTCGACAATGTCTACGACCTGGAGTGGGTCGACGGCATCCGTTACGGCGACATCCATCACCAGACCGAGGTCGAGTTTTCCGCCTACAACTTCGAGCACGCCGATACCGCTATGCTGTTCAGCCTGTTCGATATGTACGAAAAGGAATGCATTCGCCTCAATGACAAGGCGCTGGTGTTCCCGGCCTATGATTTCGTCATGAAGGCGTCCCACGCCTTTAATCTGCTGGATGCCCGCGGGGCTATTTCCGTCACCGAGCGCGCCCACTACATCGCCCGGGTGCGCAACCTGGCACGGCTGTGCGCCGAGGGCTATGTCGCCCAGCGCGAGCGGCTGGGCTTCCCGCTGCTCAAGCAGGCCTGATTCGTTCAATCGCATCCGCGCGGCCGTGCTCCTTCACGGCCCGCTTCGTTTTTGGAGATGGAGTCGACCCACGATGGCCAAAGAACTGTTTCTTGAAATCGGCACCGAAGAAATTCCGGCAGGCTTTCTGCCGACCGCGTTGCGGGATCTCGACAGCATGATCCGGCGCGAATTTGACAGCGCCCGCATCGCCTACGGGGCGGTGCAGACCTTTGCCACGCCGCGCCGGCTGGTGCTGGTGGTCAGCGATGTGGCCGAGCAGCAGCAGCGCCAGCAGGTGGAGATCGCTGGTCCGTCGGTCCAGGTGGCTTTCGATGCCGAGGGTCAGCCGACCCGCGCCGCTCTGGGCTTCGCCCGTTCCAATGGCGTTGAAGTGGCCGATCTTGAGCAGCGCCAGACCGACAAAGGCACCTATCTGTTCCTCTCCCGGGTGATCGAGGGCCAGCCGGTGGCCGATCAGCTGCCGGAAATGCTGCAGCGGCTGGTAACGGGACTGAGCTTCCGCAAGTCGATGCGCTGGGCCGATCTCGATGTCCGTTTTGCCCGCCCGGTGCACTGGCTGGTGGCCCTGTTCGGCGGTGAACTGGTTCCCGTCCGGTTTGGCAACCTGGCCAGCGGCCGCACCTCGCGGGGCCATCGCTTCATGGCGCCCGCGGCCTTCGAGGTTGCTGATTTTAATGATTATCTGACCAAGACGCGCGAGCACTTCGTGATTGTCGATGCCGCCGAGCGCAAACGCATCATTGCCGATGAAATCGCCCGCGTGGCCCGCGAGCATGGTGGTGCCCTCAATGTCGATGAGCAACTGCTCGATGAGGTGGCCTATCTGGTGGAATATCCCACCCCGCTGTGTGGCAGCTTCGACGAGGCTTTTCTGCAACTGCCCGACGAACTGCTGATTACCAGCATGAAGGCGCATCAGCGCTATTTCACCCTGACCGATCCCCAGGGCCGCCTGCTGCCGAAATTCATCACCATTTCCAACACCAGGCCGGTCGACCCGGCAGTGGTGGTGCGGGGCAACGAACGCGTGTTGCGGGCGCGCCTGTCCGATGCCATGTTTTTCTGGAAGGAAGACCAGAAGCACAAGCTGGAAAGTCGCCTCGACGCCCTTAAAAATGTGGTTTATCAGGCGCAGCTGGGCACCAGTTATGAGAAGGTCGAACGCTTCACCGCCCTGGCCGAGACGTTGGCGCAGCAGCTCAAGCCGGCCGATGTCGAATTGACGCGCCGGGCCGCGCGGCTGGCCAAGTGCGACCTGGAAACCGGCATGGTCTACGAGTTCCCCGAACTGCAGGGGGTGATGGGGCGCGAATACGCCCGGCTGGAGGGGGAAAATCCGCGCGTGGCGTTGGCCATCTATGAGCATTATCTGCCGGTGCAGGCCGGTGGTGCCCTGCCGACGGATGATATTGGCGCCTTCGTCTCGCTGGCCGACAAGCTTGACACCCTTTGTGGCTGCTTTGGTGTCGGCCTGATTCCCACCGGCACGGCCGATCCCTATGCCCTGCGGCGCAGCGCCATCGGTATTCTCAATATCATTCTTGACCGGGGTTATGTCCTGTCGCTGCCGACCTGTGTGGCACAGGCTGTCGCTGCCCTTGAGCCCAAACTGACCCGCCCGGCGGGCCAGGTACAGGACGAGGTGGTGACCTTCCTGCGCCAGCGTCTGCTCAACATGCTGACGGCGCAGGAGTTTCCGGCCGACGTGGTCGAGGCGGTGCTGGCCGTGCGTTTTGACGATGTCTGCGATGCCCGTCGCCGGGTGCAGGCCCTGGCCGACTTCAAACAGCAGGACGGTTTTGCCGCCCTGGCCGCCACCTTCAAGCGCGCCGGCAATATCATCAAGGGCCACAGCGCTGGCCCGGTCGATCCGGCCCGTTGTGAGCAACCCTGCGAAGCCGCCTTGCTGGCGGCTCTGGAGCAGGTCGAGCAGGCGCTGGTGACGGATCTGCAGGTGGCCGACTATGCCGCGGCCCTGCAACGGATCGCCGGTCTGCGGCCGGCGGTCGACGCCTTTTTCGATGGTGTCATGGTCATGGTCGAAGATACGGCGGTGAAAGACAACCGCTTGGCACTGCTTACTCGCGTTTCCAGTCTGTTCAGTGGCTTGGCAGACTTCTCGCGTCTGACGGCCTGACCTGACAATCGGGCCTGCGGCGCTACAAAACCGACGCAATTCTTTTTCGAGGAGGACATCCGATGGCAGTGAAGTACGTGTACTTCTTTGGTGGCGGCACGGCGGAAGGCTCTGGCGCAATGAAAAACCTGCTGGGCGGCAAGGGCGCCAATCTGGCTGAAATGACGGCCATTGGCCTGCCGGTGCCGGCCGGGTTTACCATCACCACCGAGGTATGCACCGAATTTTACAAAAACAACCGTCAGTATCCGGCCGGGCTCAAGGAGCAGGTGGAAGAAAAACTCCGGCAAGTCGAGGCGCTGATGGACAAGAAATTCGGCGATCCGGCCTGCCCTTTGCTGGTGTCGGTGCGTTCCGGTGCCCGCGCTTCCATGCCCGGCATGATGGATACGGTGCTCAACCTGGGCCTCAACGATCAGACGGTTCAGGGCATCATCCGCCAGAGCGGCGACGAGCGCTTTGCCTACGATTCCTATCGTCGTTTCATCCAGATGTACTCCAACGTGGTCAAGGGTCTTGATGGTGATGTGCTGGAGGATTTGCTGGAACAGATGAAGGAGCACCGCGGCGTGGAGGAGGATACCGCTCTGACCGCCGCCGACCTGAAGGAACTGGTGACCCTGTTCAAAAACCGCTACCGCGAGGAACTCGGCGAAGCCTTCCCGGAAGATCCGCAGGAACAGCTGTGGGGCGCCATTGGTGCCGTATTCGGTTCCTGGATGAATCCACGGGCCATCACCTATCGCAAGCTCAACAATATCCCGGCTGACTGGGGCACCGCTGTCAACGTGCAGTCCATGGTGTTTGGCAACATGGGCAACGACTGCGCCACCGGTGTCGCCTTCACCCGCAATCCCTCCACTGGCGAAAACCTGTTCTTTGGCGAGTTTCTGGTCAATGCCCAGGGCGAGGACGTGGTGGCCGGCATCCGTACGCCGCAGCCCATCAACAAGGCCGGCGGCGACGGCAGCCTGCCGTCGATGGAAGAGGTGATGCCGCAAAGCTACACCCAGCTGATGGAGATTCAGCAGAAGCTGGAGAAGCATTACCGCGATATGCAGGATATCGAGTTCACCATCGAAAAGGGCCGCCTGTTCATGCTGCAAACGCGCAATGGCAAACGCACGGCCCGCGCGGCAGTGAAGATTGCTGTCGACATGGTGCACGAGGGCCTGATCAGCGAGCAGGAAGCGGTGTTGCGTATCGCACCGGAGCAGCTTGATCAGCTGTTGCATCCGTCCCTTGATCCCAAGGCACCCAAGCAGATCATCGCCAAGGGCTTGCCCGCTTCGCCGGGCGCTGCCTCGGGTGAGGTGGTGTTCTGCGCCGATGAGGCCGAACAGGCCAAGGCCCAGGGTCGCAAGGTGATCCTGGTGCGGATCGAAACCAGCCCCGAAGACATCCACGGCATGCATGCTGCCCAGGGCATTCTGACCGCTCGTGGCGGTATGACTTCCCACGCGGCGGTGGTCGCTCGTGGCATGGGCAAGTGCTGCGTCTCCGGTTGCGGCGACATCAAGATCAGCTACGACAAGCAGCAGTTCACCGACAAGAGTGGCAAGGTTTATAACAAGGGCGACATCATCACCCTCGACGGCTCCAGTGGCGAGGTCATGGCCGGTCTGGTGCCGACGGTACAGCCGGAGCTCACCGGTGATTTCTCCGAACTGATGACTTGGGTCGATGGTCTCCGGCGGCTGAAGGTGCGCACCAATGCCGATACGCCGGCCGATGCGGCGGTGGCACGGCAGTTTGGCGCCGAAGGCATCGGCCTGTGCCGTACCGAGCACATGTTTTTTGATGCCGACCGCATCATGGCCGTGCGCGAAATGATTCTGGCCGAGGATCTGGAAGGGCGCCTGGCGGCGCTGAACAAGATCATGCCGATGCAGAAAGGCGATTTTCTGGGGCTGTTCCGCGAGATGAAGGGGCTGCCGGTTACCATTCGTCTGCTCGATCCGCCGCTGCACGAGTTTTTGCCCCACGGCGACAAGGAATTGCAGGAACTGGCCGCCGTCATGGGCGTGGCCGTCGATCGACTCAAACACAAGGTCGAGTTCCTGCATGAGTTCAACCCGATGCTCGGCCATCGCGGCTGCCGTCTCGGCGTTACCTATCCCGAGGTTTACGACATGCAGGTGCGTGCCATCATGGAAGCGGCCTGCGAACTGGTCAAGAACGAGGGTTATGACATCGTGCCGGAGATCATGATTCCGCTGATCGCCGAGGTCAAGGAGTTGGAAATTCTGCGCGCCAACGCCGTGCGGGTGGCCGATGAGGTCATTGCCCAGTACGGCGTGAAGGTCAGTTATCTGGTCGGCACCATGATCGAACTGCCGCGTGCCGCCCTGACCGCCGACCGCATTGCCGAGCAGGCCGAGTTCTTTTCCTTCGGCACCAATGACCTGACCCAGACCACCTATGGTCTGTCGCGCGACGACGCCGGCAAGTTTCTGCCGCTGTATGTCGAGCGCGAAATCTTCCCGCAGGACCCCTTTGTTGCCCTGGATCAAAGCGGTGTTGGTCAGCTGGTGCGCATGGGCTGCGAGAAGGGGCGTCAGACCCGGCCGAACATCAAGCTGGGCATCTGCGGCGAACACGGTGGCGAGGCTTCCAGCGTGATCTTCTGCCATAACATCGGCCTTGATTATGTGTCCTGCTCACCCTACCGGGTGCCCATCGCCCGGCTGGCGGCGGCTCACGCCGTACTGCTGGAGCAGCAGGTCTGATCGGCGAGATCACTTTTCGCGAACCTGGTAATGTCAAACGCCTCCACTGCCCGCGTCCGGGTGGTGGAGGCGTTTTTTGTCGGTGCAAGGCCGCTCCTGTTGTGCGTTGGCGGGGCTGTGGTATATAACAGCGGTTGTCTCTTTTGTGCCGCGTCAGCCTAGCCGAGTCCGGTCTTCTGATGAAATTCCTGCTTTGTCCCCTGTGCCACAGCGACGATAACCAGCTCTACTGTCGCGATGTGCGGCGCGATTATCTGCATTGCCGCTGTTGTGATCTGGTGTTTGTGCCGCCGGCTGACCAGCTTTCGCCGGTGGCGGAAAAAGCGCAGTATGATCTGCATTGCAACGACCCGGCTGACGAGCGCTATCGCGCCTTTCTCGGCCGGCTGTTCGAGCCCCTGCGGCTACTGTTGCCGGCCACTGCCTGCGGTCTTGACTATGGCAGCGGGCCGGGGCCGACCCTCAGCAGCATGCTGGCCGAGTGCGGCCATGCTATGGCGCTGTACGATCCCTTCTACGCCCCCGACCCGACGGTGCTGCGGCGAACCTACGATTTCATCACCTGCACCGAGGTGGCCGAGCATTTCCGCCAGCCGCTGGAAGAGTTCGAGCGCCTCTGGTCGCTGTTGCGGCCGGGCGGCATTCTTGGTCTGATGACCCGGCTGCGCGAGGCGGGCCAGGATTTCGCCGGCTGGTACTATAAAAAAGATCCGACCCACATCTGTTTTTATTCCCGCACCAGTTTTGCCTGGCTGGCGCGCCAGTTCGGCGCCCGCCTGGAATTGCATGGCGCCGATGTCATTCTGCTGCACCGGCCCTAAAAAGGAGCTCGACCATGTCGTCCCCGTTCCGCACCCACCGCATTGTTGTGCTCGACAGCCATACCCTCAGTGACGGCGATCTCGATTTTGGCCCGCTGCAGCAGTTGGGTGACTGCCACTGCTACCCGCGCACCGCGCCGGCCGAGGTGGTGGCGCGCTGCAGCGGAGCCGATCTGGTGCTGACCAACAAGGTGGTGCTCGATGCCGCCGTCATGGCCGCTCTGCCGCAGTTGCGCTACATCGGCGTGCTGGCCACCGGCTACAACGTGGTTGATCTGGCGGCGGCGCGGGCGCGCGGTATTGTGGTGACCAACGTGCCGGCCTACAGCACCGCCAGCGTGGCCCAGCATGTTTTCGCTTTGCTGCTTGAATGGACTCAGCAGGTCGGCCATCACGACCGCCGCGTGCACGCCGGCGCCTGGAGTGGCTGCGCCGATTTCAGCTTTCGCGAACGGCCCCTGGTCGAGCTGGCCGGTCAGACCTTCGGCATTGTCGGTTATGGCGCCATCGGCGCCGCAGTGGCCCGCATCGCTCAGGCCTTCGACCTAGAGGTGCTGGTGGCGACGCGTACGCCGGCCCGTCACCCCGAGCTGGCGCAGGGCAGCCTGGTTGCGGTCAGTCTGGATGAACTGCTTGCGCGGGCCGATCTCATCAGCCTGCACTGTCCGCTGACGCCGGAGACAGACCGGCTGATCAATTCGGCACGGCTGCGGCAAATGAAAACGGGCGCGATCCTGATCAATACCGGCCGCGGCGGTCTGCTTGATGAGGTGGCGGTGGCGGCGGCGCTGCACAGCGGCCAGCTGGGTGCCCTGCTGACCGATGTGCTCGGCAGTGAACCGCCGGCTGGCGATAATCCGCTGCTGCAGGCGCCGCGGACGATCATCACCCCCCACATCGCCTGGGCGACCCGGGCAGCGCGTCAGCGCCTGCTGGATATGGTGGTCGCCAACGTGGCGGCCTTTCTGGCCGGCCGGCCGCAGAACCAGGTCAACGGTTGACGGCGACGCAAAAACGCGCCGGCGGCTGCGTTGCGGCGACCGTCTCGCGGCTTTGACAGATGTCGGTACGCCTCAGGGCGCGGGTTGCTTAGCCCG
This sequence comes from Desulfuromonas thiophila, assembly GCF_900101955.1. Lineage (NCBI taxonomy): Bacteria > Pseudomonadati > Thermodesulfobacteriota > Desulfuromonadia > Desulfuromonadales > Desulfuromonadaceae > Desulfuromonas > Desulfuromonas thiophila. The sequence continues at coordinate 486,301 of NZ_FNAQ01000001.1, forward strand.
CCGGATGTTTTTGGCGCAAGCCGCAACGGCTAGATTTCCGATAGCGCCGAGCCCGGCGACGCAGGCGCAGGGTTGTGCAGCAGAGCTGCCAGCCGCTGACGGTCCGCCTCGGCCAGCCGGCCGCTGCGGCCCGCCAGCTCCAGGGTCTGATCCGCCAGTGCGCGGTAGAGTGGCAGCAGCGCCGGGTGCTGCGCTGCGATGGCCTGCAGGTGACAGGCCAGGGTGCCGGCGTCGCCGCGCACGATGGGGCCGGTGAGGGCCTGTTCCGGACCCAGGGCCAAACTGTTGGCGATGGCGCTGTGCAGCAGTGGGGCGAAGGCCTGGGGAAAATGCTGGCGGGCCGGACCGGCTTCGGCCAGCAGGTCGCAGGCGCAGGCAATCAGGCTGGTGACATAGTTCGACACCAGACAGGCTGCCGCATGGTAGAGGGGTTTGAGTTCGGCACTGAGGATCAGGTGGTGGCCGCCCAGATCCCGCACCAGCTGCTCGCCGGCGGCCAGGGCCGTCGCCTCCCCCTGCAAACTCATGAAGCTGCCGGGCAGATTGGCAAGACCCTGCTCGGCCGTGGCAAAGGTCTGCAGCGGGTGCAGCGCCAGACGGGCGCAGCCGCCGCTGCCGGTCAGGATGTCGGCCGGGTGCAGGCCGCTGCAATGAATCAACAGATGGGTCGGTCGCAGGATGCCGCTGGCGTGCAGGGCTTGGGCCAGGGGCCGCAGGGCATCGTCGGCGACGCACAGCAGCAGGATGTCAGCGGCCGCAGCGGCGGTCAGTTCCGTGCCGGCGACCTCGTCGGGCAGACCGATGAAGCGGGCGGCAGCGCGGTTGCGGGCGGCGTCGCGGCCGATCACGGCGACAACGGGATAGCCGGCCCGCCGTAGCAGCGCCGTCAGGGCCTGGCCCAGCCGGCCCGGCCCGATCAGGGCAACGCGCGGTTTCATGCCACGCTGACGCGCAGCTGGCCCACCTGGTCGATGCTGGCCTCCAGCACGTCGCCCGATACCACCGGGCCGACACCGGCTGGTGTGCCGGTTAGCACGATGTCGCCGGGCTCCAGGGTGAAGGCCTGGCTGATGAAGCTGAGCAGCTGGGGAATGCGGTGGATCATGCAGTCGCTGCAACCGTCCTGGCGCAATTCACCGTTGACGCGCAGCTGGATGCGCAGCTGGTGGGGATCACTCACCTGGTCGGCCGGCACGAAATCGGACAACGGACAGGCCGTATCGAAGCCCTTGGCCAGTTCCCACGGCAGGCCCTTGGTCTTCAGGCGGTTCTGGGTATCACGCAGGGTCATGTCGAGGGCCACGCCGTAGCCGCTGACCAGTTCCATGGCGTTGGCGGCGCTTATGGCCTGACCGGACCGGCCAATGAGCAGCGCCAGTTCCACCTCATGGTGGCAGTCGCTGGAATAGGGCGGGATGCGAATCTGGCCGCCGTCGGCCAGCAGGCTGCTGGCCGGTTTGATGAACAGCACCGGTTCAGCCGGCACCTCGTTGCCCAGCTCCTGGGCATGGGCCACGTAATTGCGGGCCAGACAGACGATTTTGCCGACGGCGATGGGGGCGCTGGCGCCGGTCAGACGGATGCAGTGGCGGGAACTTGGCATGGCGTTCTCCTTAAGGGATCAGTCTTGCTGAGGGGAAGATTCAGGCTGGCCGGCCCGTGGCAGCGCCCAGTTGTGGCGGATGGCCAGCAGGCGCAGGCCGATGACCAGCGCCGCCGCCAGCAGCACGGCCAGCGGCCGCGGCCAGTGCAGCAGCTTGAGCAGATAGAGCAGGGCGGCACCGGCAAAACAGGCCGAGGCGTAGATTTCACGCTGCAGGATCAGCGGTACCTGGTTGGACAGCACATCGCGCAGCACCCCGCCGGCGGTAGCGGTCATGACGCCGAGGGTGACCGCGCCGAGAAAGCCGCTGCCGAAGGCCATGGCTTTTTCGGTGCCGATGACGACAAAGGTGGCCAGGCCGACGGCATCAAGGTAGAGCAGCGGATGGGCCAGTTCTTCGATGCGGCGGTGGCCGACGAAGGTCAGCAGCGCCACGCCGATGGAAATGTACAGATAGGTTTCGTCCTGCAGGCTGAAGGGCGGAATGGCACCCAGCAGCAGATCGCGCAGGGTGCCACCGCCGATAGCGGTAACCAGACCCAGCACCAGCACACCGAACAGGTCCATCTGCCGCCGCACGCCGACCAGCGCGCCGGAGGCGGCGAAGGCGGCTGTGCCGAGCAGGTCGAGGGCATAGAGCAGATTCATGGTGGTTTCCTGCAGGCGGCATGGGCCGGGAGATTCCTTGCGCCGGCGGCCGCGGACGCCGGCGTCGGCCGAAGATAGCCTGACTGGCGGTTGAAATGCAATCCTCCCGACCGTCGGGAACGCAAACCCGCTATTGCCTGATGGCCGGGCAGCGATAACCGTGTGACATGGACAGAAAGGACAGGGAATGTTTCTGCCGTTGGGCGACAGCCCCAATCCGCCCGGCCGGGCCTGGGTCAACACGGGGCTGATCGCCCTCAATGTGGCGGTCTATCTGCTTGTCAGCCTGCCGCTGGCGCACAGCGCGCCGGATCTGACCAGCCCCTGGCTACACGAGTATCTCCATGCCCTGGGGGTGCGCACGCCGGCACAGCTGCAGCTGGTGCTCAGTCATCTCAGTGCCTACGAGGCGCTGGTCTACCAGTATGGCTTCAAACCGGCCGACCCGTCGCTGCTGACGCTGCTGACATCGTTGTTCCTGCATGGCGGCCTGCTCCATCTGGCCGGCAACATGCTGTTTCTGTGGATCTTTGGCGACAATGTCGAATACCGCCTCGGAGCGCTGCGCTATCTGCTGGTTTATCTGCTCTGTGGCGTGGCGGCGACGCTGTTCTTCGCCCTGTTCACGCCCGCATCGCGCATTCCGCTGGTGGGCGCTTCGGGCGCCATTTCCGGCGTGCTGGGCTGCTATTTCCTCTGGTTCCGGCGCAACCGGGTCAAGACCTTCGTTTTTCTGTTTCCTTTTTTCATGCAAAGCCTGTTTCTGCCGGCCCGGCTGGTGCTGGGATTCTATCTGGTGGTGGACAACCTGCTGCCGTTTCTGTTTGCCGGCAGCAGCGCTGGCGGGGTGGCCCACGGAGCCCATATCGGTGGCTTCATCGCCGGCCTGGCGATCGCCGCTGCCACCGATCGCCTGCCGGGGCTGGCGCGGCGCCAGCATTACCGTCATGAAGCCCGTCAGACCGCTCAGCAGCAGGACAGTGCTGCGCCGGCTGATCCCGCAGCGCTGTTGGCGCTGCTGCAGCAGCAGCGCTTCGACAAGGCTGCCGCTCTGTATTTCCGCCTTAGCCGCCAGCAGCGCCAGGGGCTGCCGGCGGCGGCGCTGCTGGCGCTGGCCGGCTTTCTGCACCAACAGCGCGATGCCGACGCCTGCCTGAGCCTGCTGCGTCGTTTCATTGCCGAACGGCCCAGCGATGCCCTGCTGCCCCAGGCTTTTATGCTGGCCGGCCAGACCCTGCTGCTGAAAAAAAACTGTGATTTCAGTGCCTACCAGTATTATCTGGCGGCGGCCGACCTGGCCCGTGATCCGCTGCTGGCCGAGCAGGCGCGGCAGGCGCTGCGGTTGCTGGAACAGCGTTGCCGGCGCGGCACGGTCTGAGCGATCCAGGCGCTGCTGGCCTGAAGTCCTGCTGTTACGGAGTCTGATCTGCCGATGGATTTTTTCCCTTACGATTATCCGTTGTTCCGGCCGCCGTCGGAGGCTGATTCCCTGATTGTGCAGGCGACCCTCGGCTGCAGTCAGAATCAGTGCCGCTTTTGCGGCATGTACAAAACTAAGCGCTATCGCCAGCGCCCGCTGGCCGAGCTGGTGGCCGAGCTCGAAGCGATTCCGCCGTTCTATCGGGCACTGATCCGGCGCGTCTTTCTCGCGGATGGTGACGCGCTGAGCTACGATCAGCCGGCGCTGCTGGGTTTGCTCGATGCCCTGGCCCAACGCCTGCCGGCAGTGCAGCGGGTTGGCGCCTACGCCTCGCCGCGCAGCCTGGCCGGGAAAAGCCCGGCCGAGCTGGAGCAGCTGCGCCAGAAAAAGCTGCGCATTCTCTATTTCGGTCTGGAAAGCGGTGATGACGCGACCCTGCAGCTGGCCGCCAAGGGCTATGACAGCGCTACCATGCTGCAACTGTGCCAGAAGGCGCAACAGGCCGGCCTGAAGCTGTCGGTCACCGCCATTCTCGGCCTGGCCGGCCGTGCCCGCAGCCAGGAGCACGCCCAGGCCACCGCAGCCTGGATCAGCCAGCTGTCGCCGGCCTACTTTTCCCTGCTGACGTTGTTCCGGCGTCACAACGATGCCTATTTCAGGAGTATCGAACCCCTGAGCCACGGCGATATCCTGACGGAGGCGCTCTGGCTGCTGGAGGCGCTACAACCGCGTCAGACCATTCTGCGCTCGAACCATGTGTCGAATTTTCTGCTGCTGGCCGGCAGCTACCCGAAGGATCGCCAGCGCCTGATCGACGAAACCCGTGCCGCCCTGCTGGCGGCCCGGCGGCAGCCTTGGTACCATCAGGTACCGGATTACCGCGAAGCCTGTTATTAACCCGCACCCGGAGGGAAGCCCAGATGTCCCCGACCCGTCTCGAATCCGATTCCATGGGCCAGATCGCCGTGGCCGCCGACCGCTACTGGGGTGCCCAGACCCAGCGTTCTATCGAAAACTTTCCCATTGGCGTGGCCCGCTTCCGCTGGCAACGGCCGGTTATCCGCGCCCTTGGCCTGCTGAAAAAGGCCGCCGCCCAGGCCAACGCCGAACTGGGCGAGCTGCCGGCCGAACTGGCGCAGCTGATCACGCGGGCGGCCGATGAGGTGATTGATGGCCGTCTCGACAGCCATTTTCCGCTGGTGGTGTTCCAGACCGGTTCCGGTACCCAGTCGAACATGAACGCCAACGAGGTGATAGCCAATCGCGCCATCGAACTGGCGGGCGGCCAGCTCGGCAGTAAGAGCCCGGTTCATCCCAATGACCATGTCAACCGTGGCCAGTCGTCCAACGACACCTTCCCGACGGCCATGCACATTGCCGTGGTGGCCGAGATTGAACGTGATCTGTTGCCGGCGGTGGGGCGCCTGCGCGACAGCCTCGACGCCAAGGCCCGCGCCTACGCCACCCTGGTCAAGGTTGGCCGCACTCACCTGCAGGATGCAACGCCCATCACCCTGGGGCAGGAAGTTGGCGCCTGGGTGGCGCAGATTGATTTCGGTCTGGCCGCCGTGCGGGCCAGCCTGCCCGGCCTGTGCGACCTGGCCATTGGTGGCACCGCCGTCGGCACGGGGCTCAACGCCCATCCGCAGTTCGGTGAGCGGGCGGCGGCCTGTCTGGCCGATCTTACCGGCCAGCCGTTTCGCAGTGCCGCCAACAAGTTCTTCGCCCTGGCGGCACACGATGCCCTGGTGCAGTGCTCGGCCGCCTTGCGCACCCTGGCCGGCGGTTTGATGAAGATGGCCAACGATGTCCGCTGGCTGGCCAGCGGGCCACGCTGCGGTGTTGGTGAGCTCATCATTCCGGAAAACGAGCCGGGTTCCTCCATCATGCCGGGCAAGGTCAATCCGACCCAGTGCGAAGCCCTTACCATGGTGTGTGTGCAGGTGTTCGGCAACGATGCCGCCGTGGCCTTCGCCGGAAGCCAGGGCAACTTCCAGCTCAATGTCTACAAGCCGGTGATGGTGCACAATGTGCTGGAAAGTCTCGGCTTGCTGGCCGATGCCTGTCGCGCTTTCACCGATCACTGCGCGGGCGGAATCGAACCGAACCCGCAGCGTATTCGCGAAAATCTGGACAAAAACCTGATGCTGGTCACGGCCCTCAACCGTCACATTGGTTACGACCGGGCTGCCGCCATCGCCAAAAAGGCTCACCACGAGGGCCTTACCCTGCGGCAGGCGGCGCTGGCCGAGGGGCTGACGGCGGAGCAGTTCGACCAGTGGATTGATCCGTTGGCGATGACCCGTCCCTGATCTGTCGGCCGGCCTCACCCTGAGAGGCGCAGCCAACCCCTTTTTGCGGAGACGATTTCCATGGTGCAATGGTTCATGGCATTAAGTCCGGTTCAGCAAGCCTCGCTGGCCACCCTGTTCACCTGGGGCATGACCGCTCTGGGCGCCAGCCTGGTATTTTTTTTCAAGACCATCCATCGCAAGGTCCTCGATGGCATGCTCGGTGCCGCTGCCGGGGTGATGATCGCCGCCAGTTTCTGGTCGCTGCTGGCACCGGCTATCGAGATGGCCGAGAATGCCGGTCAGACGCCCTGGCTGCCGGCGGTGATCGGTTTTTTGAGCGGTGGCGCGTTTCTGTGGGGCGTCGACAAGCTGCTGCCGCACCTGCATCTGGGCTTTCCTACCAGCGAAGCCGAAGGCATCAGCACCAGCTGGCGCCGCAGCACCCTGCTGTGTCTGGCGGTGACGTTGCATAACATACCGGAAGGATTGGCAGTGGGTGTGGCTTTCGGTGCCCTGGCGGCCGATCTGCCGTCGGCCTCGCTGGCCGGCGCGGTGGCGCTGGCGCTGGGTATCGGCCTGCAGAACCTGCCCGAAGGCACCGCCGTTTCGGTGCCACTGCGGCGCGAAGGGGTGTCACGCGGCAAAAGCTTCTGGTACGGTCAGCTTTCCGGCATGGTCGAACCGGTGGCGGGTGTGATCGGCGCGCTGGCGGTCATCTGGATGCAGCCGCTGTTGCCCTATGCCCTGTCCTTCGCAGCCGGCGCCATGATCTATGTGGTGGTGGAAGAGGTCATTCCCGAATCGCAGCTGGCGCGCAACACCGATCTGGCTACCGTCGGTGCCATGTGTGGCTTTGCCCTGATGATGACGCTGGATGTGGCGCTGGGCTGAGGGCGGTCAGATCCAGCCGGCGCAGATGGCTGCCAGGCTTAACGAACCGACCAGCAGCCACAGGCTGATTCCCAGGGCCAGCGGCGCCGCGCCGACCCGCTGCAGCAGCGCCCGGTTCAGCCCCGCGCCGATGAGGAACAGCGTCACCACCAGCAGTTGCCGCGCCACGCCGGCCAGGCCCTGCCACAGCACGGCATACTGGGGCAGCAGGGCGTGCAGGCTGGCGGCGGCGATGAAGCCGACGATGAACAGCGGCAGTCGCACCCGCTGCTCCGATTTCAGGTAGAGCGCTGCGGCGAAGGCCAGCGGCGCGATCCACAGGGCGCGGCTGAGTTTCACCACGGTGCCGGTGGCCAGGGCCTGTGGGCCATAGGCGGCAGCCGCGCCGACCACGCTGCTGGTATCGTGAATGGCCAACGCCGCCCAGATGCCAAACTGCTGTTGGCTTAAATCAAACAGATGGCCGAGAGGCGGGAACAGCAGCAGGGCGACGGCGTTGAGGGTGAATACCGTGGCCAGGGCGACGGCGGTTTCGTCATCGCGCGAGCGCAGCACCGGCGCCAGGGCGGCGATGGCGCTGCCGCCGCAGATGGCCGTGCCGCAGGCAATCAGAGCCGCCGTGGTGCCCGAGAGCGGAAAGCGGCGCGCCAGCAGCCAACCCAGAGTGAGTGTGACCACAATGCCGACCAGGCTGTAGCCCAGCGAACTGCGGCCCACCGTCCAGACCTCGCCAATGGCCAGACCGAAGCCCAGCCCGACCACGGCCCACTGCAACAACTGACGGCTCCACAGGGCGGTTCGCACCGGCCAGGGATTGCCCAGCACCAGACTGAAGAGGATGCCGCCGGCCAGAGCCGTGCCGGTGCCGACGATGGGCAGCAGGCAGCTGGCCAGCAGCAAAATGAAAAGCAATGGGCGGATGTGTTCGCGGGTCATGGCAGCCTCCCTGGCGTTGGTAACGGAATGAACCCCAGCCTAGCAGGCCGGCCGCGAAATAAAAAATCGGTAATTTTGACTGGAAGGATCAATTGGATTGATGGTTGGAGGTCCGGGCCCATGGCGCTAACCCTGCGCAAACTGGAAATCTTCTGCCAGGTGGCGGCCTGCGGTCAGGTGACGCGCGCCGCTGAAGCCCTGTTGTTGGGCCAGTCGGCTGTCAGCATGGCCCTGGCCGAGCTGGAACAGCAAGCCGGAGGCCCACTGTTTTTGCGCCAGGGGCGGCGGTTGCTGCTCAACGACCGTGGTCGGCTGCTGCTGGAGCCGGCGCGGCAGATCGTGCAGGCAGCGGCCGCTTTTGACCAGCTACTCAGTGAATCGGGCGCGCAACCGCGCGGTTTGCTGCGCATCGGTGCCAGCACCACCATTGGCAACTATCTGTTGCCGGCGTTGCTGGCGGACTTCTCGCGCCGGTATCCCGCAGCCAGCGCCAGCCTGCTGGTGGGCAATACCCGGCAGGTGGAACGTGCCCTTGAGCGCGGCCGTATCGACCTGGGTCTGATCGAAGGGCCATCCCACGCCCCCTTGCTGCAGACCCGTCCCTGGCGCGACGATGTGCTGGTGGTCATCGCCGCGCCGCAGCACCCGCTGGCTCAGCCCGGTGCGCCCGCCGCAACAGCCCTGGCGGCGGCCGACTGGATTCTGCGAGAAGCGGGTTCCGGCACCCGCGAGGTGTGCGAGGCGGCCCTGCTGCCCTGGCTGGGTTCCTGGCGGCCGTATCTGGAACTCGGTCACACCGAAGCCATCAAGAAGGCCGTCGAGGCTGGAATGGGTGTCAGTTGCCTGTCGCGTCTGGCCGTGCAGCGTGAGCTGCAGCTGGGATTTCTGGTCGAGCTGGCCGTGCCGGTCGATCTGCGCCGGCCCCTGACCCTGCTGTTACCGCGCCAGCACCCGGCCACCCGGTTGCTGCAGGCCTTCATCGAGCTGCTCGATGAAACGGCTCAAACAGAAGGCTGAACCCGTTTTTGGCCGGGATCGACAGTCCGTCGCCCGGCCAAATCGTTCCCGCCCATAAAAAAACGCCCTGACGAAAACCGCGACGTCAGGGCGTGAATCTGTTCAATACCGTTATTTTATTTCAGTTTGTATTTCTGTCGCGGCCGGCAAAACACTCCGGCTAGCTCAGCGCGTCAGCTACGCGGTGCCACAGGCGGCGTTCCTGTTGTTGCTCGCGGCACAGCTCGGCGGCGCTGTCCAGTGCCAGCAGCAGTTCCTGGGCATCCTCTTCGCTGCGCGGTTCCAGCGCATGATAAAAGATGCCGGCACTGCGGGCCTGGCGCAGAAAGCTGACGTTGTCGGTATCGGCCAGCAGGATGATTTTCGCCTGCTTGTTGCACTGGCGCAGCAGCCCGATCAATTCCAGCGCGCTGCTGCCATCGAACTGCTCGCTCAGCAGCACCAGCGGCTGCGCGCTCTGCCGCAGGGCGGTAACGGCTTCGGCCAGCGTTCGGACTTCAATCGGGTGGCCGCCGCTTTTAATCACCAGCTGGCGCAACCTTTCCGCCTGGGCGTCATCCTGCGGCGCCGGACGGGTCACGATGACATCAAGGCTGGGGTTCATGAGGATTCTCCTGAGACAACGGGCTGGGACCGCAGAGGCAAATCAGTGACCTTTATGGCTGGCATGAGCCTTCTGCGAGTCGGTGGCGGTGCTTTTGACCACGCCCAGAATGACCAGCAGGGCCGGCAGCAGCTGCGCCACCACGATCAGGGCGCAAAAGCCGAGAAACGCCCATACCAGAATGCCGCTGTGATCGCTGCGGCCGGCAGTGGAGGCGGCAAAAGCTGAAGAAACGCCGGTCAGCGACAACAGGGCGGTGGCAACAAGGGCTTTCAGGGCAGAGGTTTTAAGCAGGTTTTTCATTGCAATCTCCTTCGGGTTTGATTCAGGGCACCGCAACCATTGCGGTGCCCTTGCTGTTTGGATGATGTCGGCAGACTCCGGTCGGCCATGCAAGGATCTGGCGGTTTAAGGCCAATTTTAAGCCTTCTCGGAGGCCTCCGATTTCGAGCTGGCCACCCCCTTGACGATGCCGAGCATCAGCATTACGGCCGGCACCAGCTGGGCCACCACGATCAGGGCACAGAAGCCAAGGAACAACCAGACCAGCAGACCGCTGTGGTCAGAACGCTGGCTGGCGGCAAACACCGGCGAAGCGGCAAGAACGGAAGTCAGACTCAGCAGGGCAGCTTTCATCGTGGTTTTCATGAGGTTTCTCCTTCTGTGCAGGTTTTTGATGGGTCATCAACGACGCAGATTGTCGGTTGTTTTGTGGTTGCTGTTCTTGCCCAGGGACTTTTGCGGGATGCGTGCCAGAAAAACACGGGGAAAAGCCGTATATCTGTAAGATCACGAAATGCTAGAGAAAAAAATTCTGTCAAAACCCTTTCAGCCACATCTCAGACAGGCGCCATGGTTCCGCCGTCTGCTCTGGCCGTCGAACTGTATATGAATTTCATGCAGTTCAAGCCAGACAGCTCCTTTCGCTTTAGACCGTTTCGGGCTTAATTCAGCGTTATTCCGCTATGTTGGCAGGTGAATAAAAAGGCTATAGCCGGCCGTGCCGTCCGTCGTAACCGCACCGGCAGCGGTGCTGCCAGACAATCCAGCTTTTTACGGAAATAACAATGAAGTCCTTGCAATATTTCTGGGCTGGAGTAGGTTAGAGAGGTTTTTCTTTTGAAGCAGGGGGCGGCCGTTGGCAGGCGCCCCATTGGGTGAGAGGTGAACGCAATGCAAAGGCTTATGATTCCATGAAGGCCGTCGTCTTTGATGTTGAAACCAGTGGGCTTTCGCCACAGCAGGGCCACCGCATCATCGAACTGGGAGCGGTCAAGGTAGAGCAAGGCAGGATCGTCGATGAGTTCTGCACCCTGGTGAATGGCGGCGCCGCTATTGATCCACGCGCTCAGGCCGTGCACGGCATCAGTTCCGCCATGCTGCGCGGCCAGCCGCGCCCGGAAGACGTTATCCCGCGCTTCCGTGATTTCATCGGCAGATATTCCCTGGTGGCGCACAATGCCGTCTTTGATACCCGCTTTCTGCGCGCCGAATTTGCCCTGCAGGGTTTCGCCCTGCCCAATGCGGTGGAGTGCACGTTGCTGCTGAGTCGCAGAAAACTCCGTTTGCCCGATCACCGGCTCGAAACCGTTTACCAGTACTTTTTTGGCGAATTGCCACCGGATGCGCAACCTCATCGAGCGCTAGACGATGCCCGGCTGGCGGCGCAGATCTGGTTGAAGCTGAAAAAGGTCTGACGGAGACAAAGGAGGTGGAGAGGGGGGTGGGATGCTGGTGTTGCATGGCAGAAAGGTAAAATGAGAATTCGTCTTCATAAATAGGGGGCGTTAAATGTTTTTTTGGGGGAAAACAACCCAACTGATTGGGTCAGTATGCAGATCTTGGCATCCGCTTGTACTGCATCTCCTCGATGTTGCCGCATGCGCGGATATAATTCTGGGCCGTGAGCCACAATCGACACAAAAACGAATGGCTAGAATTTTCGGATTGCCGTGGGAAAAGGCAAGGCCATGGATTCTTCTTGTTATCGCCTGTCATGACCTAGGAAAGGCGTGCCCAGGATTTCAGTGCAAGTGGGCTAATCTTTCAGATTTACTCTTGCCAAAGGTTCCTGATGACAAAATCAACCATGCCTATGTCAGTCAGATTGTTTTGAGTGAAATTCTAATTGATCTGGGGTGGCCAGAAGAGCTGGCCTTGAAGGCTGCCGATGCCGTTGGATGTCACCATGGAGAACGTGCTTCCGAGCATGACAAGGACAAGGCAGAGCATGAAATATATGTAGGCAGAGGGGAGTATCCCGAAACAGTAAGGAAGCATTGGAGTGAAGCACGTAGGAAAATATTCGAAGCTCTGATGACAGTAATTGGCCCTTCCGATGTGCCGGAAAAGCAGGATATGTCAGGGCCTGAATTTATGTTGCTCTCCGGGCTTACCAGTTTTGCCGATTGGATCGGTTCCAATGATACTTGGTTTCACTTTGGCGCGCCGGAAGATTGTGACGACTTGTCTGGCTGGTTTGAAAAAAGAAAAGCTTGTGCCGAACAGGCTCTCGACGCTATTGGCTGGAACCCGAGAACCCCGCTGTCTCCTGAACAGCAAACGTTTGAACAAGTATTCAGTTTTGGAGATCCACGCCCTTTGCAACGTGCCGTTGCTGATGCCCTGCCGACCTTACAAGGCCCATCCGTTTTGCTGGTTGAAGCCCCGATGGGGGAAGGAAAGACCGAAGCCGCTTTTTACGCCCACTTGGAAATGCAGCGGCGTTTCGGGCATCGTGGGTTGTATGTGGCGCTCCCTACCAAGGCCACCGGCAACGCTATGTTCAAACGGCTTCTGAAATTCGTCCAGGACCAGAAGGGCGACCGGCGGATTGATCTGCAACTTATCCACGGTGCGGCGCTACTCAATGACACCTACCAAAATCTTCGCTTCAATGACATCCGAGACCCTGATGATAATGGAGAAATCCGTGCCGGGGAGTGGTTTACCAATAAAAAGCGGGCACTCCTGTCAGAATACGGCGTCGGCACAGTTGATCAGGCTATTGTGCCTATTTTGCCGGTTAAGCATAACTTTGTCCGTCTGTGGGGTTTGGCAAACCGGGTTGTGGTATTCGACGAGATTCACGCCTACGACGCCTATACCGGCACGTTGCTGATCCAGCTCATTCACTGGCTATTGGAGCTTGGGTCTTCAGTGGTGCTCTTATCTGCCACATTGCCGCCAAGGTTCCGGCGACAGTTGGCCGATGCCATACACGCCCACCTGCCAGACAAAGATGAACCATATCCCCGGCTTTCAATTTTCACTACACATCAACAGATACGGCAACTCCATTTTGAAGCTGACGCCAACCGTCGTCAGACCGTGCAATTACGTGGAATCTCTCCGGAGCTACCCTGCATCAAGGCGGCGCTTGAGGAACATCTTGCTAAAGGCGGCATGGGGCTAGCGCTGGTCAATACCGTACAGAGAGCCCAGGAACTGTACCAGCAATTCCCGAAAGGAAAAACGATCTGCCGTGACGGGGAACATGTGGGCAAGCGGCTCGACGACGGCACTGAAGTCTACCTGTTCCATGCGCGATTTCCGGCCAACAAAAGGCAGCAGCGTGAAGATCAAGCGCTGGCGGTGTTTGGTGAAAAAGGCGACCGGTCCGGCAGGAAAATTCTCATCGCCACACAGGTCGTAGAACAGAGTCTTGATCTCGATTTTGATTTGATCATTACCGACCTTGCGCCGATTGATCTCCTGCTACAGCGGGCAGGGCGCTTGTGGCGGCATAAACGGGACAATTCCGAGCGAGGTGGCATTACATCTCCCTTAATTGTGGTAGCCAGCCTAATGGGTGACGAACCGCCATCATTCGGGAAGCCGCTCTGGTGGGGCGGGGAACTTTATCGGGAAGACCTGCTATTGGCAACGTGGGTACTGTTGCGCAAAGACGGGAGAACAACAATCACGCTACCCGATGAAATAGATGTGCTGGTTGAAGCGGTTTACGAAGAAAAGGTCGTCGTACCGGAAGCGCTGCTGGCGCGGCTCAACAAGGCATTACCGCAGGGTGAAGGTGCTGACATCTGTAAACGCGGACAAGCCAATCAGGCAATTATCGGGCTACCGGATGATGACTCCTGGAACGATCCAAGCCGATTTGTCCTTTACGACGAGGATACCTCTGGAGTGCATCGAACCCTTATGGCGCAGACCCGGCTTGGCAAGGATTCGGTAATTGCTATTCCGTTGTTTTCTGAAGACAGCTTTGATCAGGGAGAAACACCGGATTTTACCAAGGCCAAGCAGTGGTTCATGCGGTCGGTCAGCCTGTCCCGAAAAAATGTTGTAATTCAACTTAAATCGGAAGCTGTTGGCGTCCCGAAAGGATGGGAGAAGTCGTCGCTGCTACGGAACTGTTATCCATTGATGCTGAATGAAGAGAAACGCTGGGTTGTCAATGAGCAGGTGCGTTTGGATGATGAGTTGGGCGTGGTTTATGAGCGAAAGGGGGATGAATGAGGAAATTCAATCTGGTTGTTGAGAAATGGATTCCGGTCCGATTTCTCAATGGCGACCGAGATGAACTGGGCATCAGCGACACGTTGCTCCGTTCACGGGAAATAGCCGCCATTGAAGACCCGTCGCCGCTGGTAGTGGCGGCGTTGCACCGCTTTCTTCTGGCGGTGTTGTACCGGGCTCTGGAGGGGCCGACTGATCCGGCCCAGGCAAAGGAGCTGTTCAGACAGGGGCTGCCGAAAGAGAAGATATCGGCGTATTTGGAGAAGTGGAAAGATCGGTTCTGGTTACTTGATACAGAATACCCTTTCTGGCAGGTGCCAACATTTAAGCCAAATAAATGGAGAAGTTGGACTGCACTTGCAGTTGAATTCAATGCGGATACAGCTAAGGTTCTGTTTGACCATGCGAATGAATCTGATTCCGGTAGCATCACATTTTCAGCCGCTGCACGATGGCTGTTAGCGACACAAACGTTTGCTGTTTCTACTGGGAAAAGTGAAATTTCACATACCGGTACGGCACCATCGGCGGGGGCAATAATGGCGTTTCCGATTGGTGTTTCATTACACGACACACTGCTTTTCAGTCTTGTTCCACAGAATAAGGCCATTCTTTATGGGGATTTGCCTATCTGGGAAAAAACTCCTGACACTCTGGACTATCTAAAAATAAAAATCAGGGTTGCGGGCAAAGACGGTAAGGAGAAAGACCGTACGATTGAGAGAATGGCCTCTGGGATAGTTGATCTTTATACATGGCGAACACGTTCGGTCATTATCAAAACAATAAAGCAAGATGAAGTGACCGATGTCGGCTTTGCTTCTGGAGTTGGCTATTTGGAGTCTGTGCTAGATCCGATGGTTGGTTATGTTGTTAAAGAAGTGAAGGATGAACAGACGAAGGAAAAAGTGAAAAAGAAATTCTCATTGCAGTTTGAGGAAAAAGGCATTTGGAGAGATTTTGACTCCTTGCTTCCTGATGCTGACGGATTGGCTCCCAAAGTCATCGAACATGCTGCAACATTGAGTAAGAAAGATCGTTCTCGAACTCCTGTGGGTATCATCGTGCTTGGGCAAAAATATTATCCGCCACGGCCAAATGTTGCATTTTGGAGAGGAGAATATTTTGTACTTCCCAAAGCTATTTCTACCGACTGCAATTTACGCTTTGAAATTCATAGCATTTTATATGAGGCCGAGCAGTCAGGGTATACGCTTAAAAAGGCTTGTGATCTTTACGCCAAAGACGTTATTGGCCATGGAGTGCGTGATGTTGAGCAAGAAGATGTTTCCAAATTTATTGAACAGATGACAGTGCTTCCTTTGTAGCGGAACCGGTTCCCTGGACACAAGTTTAGCTTACGCCGCCTGACGGATTTCATCGGGTGATCTGAAGCCGTTTTTCTCAACACGCCATTCGCTGTTGTAAAGCTCCACGAAGGTCATCACGGCTTCGCGAACGTCGGTGATGTTACGGAAAACCCGGCCATAGATGGCCTGCTCTTTCAAGGTGCGGTTGAACCGTTCGGCAACTCCATTGGTCTGGGGTTCGGCAACAAAGGCAAAGCTGGGAGTGATCCCCCAGAACTTGATCTGGTTCTGAAAATGGTCTGAGAGGTACTGGGTGCCGTGATCCATGCGCAGGGATAGCCCTCGGGCAATTCCTT